>JAFRBA010000134.1 GCA_017405115.1 Kiritimatiellia bacterium | reverse complement strand
TGACGCCTACGGATACCCGTGCTATTCGCCGTCCTACCTGGCCGTCACGCCGGTCGCCAACACCGTCATCTACCAGCCCGGCGTGTCCGTCGTGACGCCCGCGCCGGTAGTTACCACGACTGGCGTCTACTGGTAGGCCGCAGTATTTGGTATTTAGTACACAATCCGGTTTCACGCCACATATTGCTGGAACATCCCCGCGGCCTTCCGGCGAAGTGCCAGTTTCCAGACATAATCCCAATAGGGACACATGGCCGCACGATCCACCGTCCAGCGATGTGGGCATAGCCGTCTGAGTTTGTTGTCTCTATCTCGGCCGTCATTTCCAGTTCCTCCTCGATTTTGCGGCTTTACGCTTTGAGCAGGTGTCGGCGCATGGCGATGGCAATTGCCTCGGCGCGGTTGACGCTGCTCTACCTGACGTTCCGGCGCGATCCGGCGAGTGTCGTTCCGATTCGATCTGCCCGCATTGACTTCGGGTGCTTTATTTCGTGCTATGATGAAAAGGGCCGTTACGACCGCGTTGCCAAGACAGCGACGCGCGAGTTTGGCATGTCCAAAGACTTCCGTGACTGGCAGAAGCTTGAGGCGTCCGACAAATGGCTAATGCTGGCAGATCGCTTTCTGGACGGCTCGTCCGCCGACCACGGATTTGGTCCGTCGCTGTTTCGCTTCCAGAACGACTGGCGCGGCGTGAAGGGGGTTTCCTTCTGCGCGCCAAAGACCTACAATGCGAATGTCGCAGTCGACTTGGAGCCGGATTTCACGTCCTTTACAGTTGGAATCCTTCAGACGCCGGGTCGTGTCGCAAACGAAGCGTTCGAGCGGGCCTATAGCCCTAGATAGCACTCTGTCACTAACATCCTCGCGTTCGGGGACTTTGGTGGCTTGTCGCGTCAGGGAAAGAGCCATGCCTTTGGCCATAGCGAGCAAGGGCGGTTCGTCGGCTGGTACGTCAGCCGGAGCCCGGGGGCGACGGAAATCGACCATGTGGGTTGACGACGTCCGCCTCGATGAGATCGACTGACAGATGGGTTGCATGGACGTCCACTATGGCTGTGTTTATGGTATAATTCGCGGCATGGAGAAGTTCTTCTCGGTCAAACCGTGTTGGGTGCCTCTGAGGATAACAAGATGAACTTTTTGGGGTAGGACAATAGAAATCCACAATTTTATACTCTTTATCATGTTTGAGGCTGACATAAAGAGTGAAAATATGCTATAATATGGTCGCTCATCAGTTAAAAGGAGATGTGTCATGCTCATAGGCCGTGAAGATGAAGTTGCAAGTTTGAAAGATGTGATGGAATCGGATAAGTCCGAGTTTGTCGCCGTTTATGGGCGCAGAAGGGTAGGAAAGACCTTTCTGATTCGAGAGGTTTGCAATTATCGTTTTGCCTTTGAGCATACGGGTTTGAAGAATGCAGTTCCCGGAGGAACAGTGTTGACTCCTAAGGAATCGCTCAAACGGCAGTTGACCGAGTTTACGCTGTCTCTTCGGAAATACGGCATGGTAGAGCGGCGCAATCCAAAGAATTGGTTTGAGGCGTTTCATCGGCTGGAAGATATTCTTTCGTCTTGCGAAGATGAACGTAAGGTCGTTTTCCTTGATGAATGTCCGTGGATGGATACGATGCATTCGGATTTTCTCGCGGCGCTGGATCATTTCTGGAATGGATGGTGCACGATGAGAAGAGATATCGTCCTTGTTATTTGCGGCTCGTCGGCATCGTGGGTCCTGAACAAAATCGAGGCTGACGTCGGGGGGCTTCACAACCGCATCACGCGGCATGTCTACCTGCGTCCGTTCACGCTTCACGAGTGTGAGATGTTCGCGAAGGCAAAGGGTCTTGTGATGAACCGCGAACAACTGGCCGAGGCCTATATGATCTTTGGCGGAATCCCGTATTACTGGGATATGCTTCGCCGAGACTATGGCTTTGCGCAGAACGTCGATCGTCTGTTCTTTTCTCCGAACGGGGAACTGTCCAGAGAATACGAACATCTCTACCTGTCCCTGTTCAGAAACAGCGCGCCATATCTCGCAGTGGTTCGTGCCCTCGGCACCAAGAAATGCGGAATGACGAGGGCGGAAGTTGCTGATGCGGCGGGACTTTGCGAGAACGGGGATCTCACGGAGGTGCTGACGGCATTGGAACAATGTGATTTCATCAAATCATACTCTCCTCTCGGAAAAAAGAAGCGGGGCACCGTCTATCAGCTGATCGACAACTTCACATTGTTTCACTTCAGATTCCTTGAGGGCGGGGGTGACATTTCGTCCGACTTCTGGAGTTCGGCAGAATCTACGCCTGCGGTCCGGACGTGGTGTGGCCTTGCCTTTGAGCGGGTTGTGCTGCAGCATGTCGAGCAGGTAAAGCGCAAGCTTGGCATTTCAGGAGTGATCACCCGCACCTGCAACTGGAGTTTCGTGTCAGATGGAGACGACGGACGGGAGGGGACCCAGGTAGATCTGATTCTTGACCGCAATGACCGCGTGATCAACCTCTGCGAGATCAAATACTACCGCAGGCCGTTTACGATTGATGACGAATACGACCGTCGGCTGAAGGCTCGCCGGGAAACCTTTATTGAGGAGACGGGGACTAAGAGCGCGGTTCATCTTACGCTGATTGCGGCAAACGGGGTTGTGAAAAATGCCAATATGTTTGATATACAGTCTGTCATAACGCTTGATGATTTGTTCCATCCGTGAAAAGAACCGTGTGTGAATCATGTGGGGACACACCCCGCAGAACCCCTGGCTTCGCAGGACGGCTAGGCGTTGTTTTCACGTATGGTGCGGCCGAAGTGCCGCTTGTAGATGCGGTAAAACTGGTTTGCGGACGTGAAACGCATCTTTGCGACGACATCGTGGACGCTCTCTCCGTTCTGGAGAAACCTCTGTGCCTCGTTTAGGCGCACGTTTTCAATCGTCTTGCGGATTGTCATCCCCTCGATCTGCGCGAAACGAAGCTCTGCCAGCGAACGCGAGCAGCCGAGGTGCGCAACTACGTCTGCCGGGGAGATGTCACGGGCACGGTTTTCATTGATGTAGTCGAGCGCCATCCTCACCAGATGTGCGGCAGGGACGGAACGTGCCGTGGATTCGCCGACGAACACTTCTCCAGCCGGGATGACGATTTCGTGTGGACGGCCTTTCCATTTCGGATGGCGGAACAGGAAATCCAGCTCGCGTACGGCCTGTTGTCCCACCAACCGCGAATTGATGGAGACGCTGGAGATGGTCATGCCGCATTTTGCGTGTTGCGAGACGTCGCAGTCGGAACCTATTACGGCGACTTGCGACGGAACCGCGATGCCCTCTTCCCGGCAGATAGTGATGATTTCCGCCGCGCGAATGTCGGCGGCCGCAATTATCGCTGCGGGTTTCGGCAGTTCCTTCAACCAGCGCCTAAGGTCGTCTGAACTGGTTTCAGGAATGTTGCGGCCTGGAAATACCGTCGTGTCGTATCCGCCGCGCTTCATGGTCTGTCGGAAGGCGGTCATGCGTTCGTCTGAATAGAATCTTTGCGAATGCCAATGAACGTATCCCGCCGACTTGTATTCGCCGCGTCCAAGGAGATGCAGCGCGGCGCGACGGCCGATGTCGGCGTTGTCGTTCCATATCGTTGGCGAAGTTGCCGCGTCGTGCCGAGAGTCGCCGGTCCGTGATGTTGACGAGAACCGTGGGAGTGTCAGAACAGGCAATACGTTCCATCGCACCGTCCGTCCCGGGCATAGACAATATAAATCCGTCGTATGGTTCGCCATATTCGTTTACGAGTTCCTTGCAAGAGAAGAAACGCCCAGGCCGTACGGTGCTCAATCGCCAGTTCTTGCCGGACATCTCGTCCAGGATGCCCGAGAAATGCTCTCGCCCTGATTTGTGTTCCAGCGAATAGACCGCCAAAACATGATAGTGTTCCTTTCCCTTTTCCCTCATGCCGCCAAGTATATCACATTGGTGATTAAAATGGAATACAGATATTATTCATTTGAGAATTGTCGCAGCAAAGTGGCAAAGTCGGGTTATATCAGTTTCCTATTCGTGTGACAACGCCCGATATTCCTTTTCCAACGCCCGATATTCCTTTTCCAATAATATAAAATGACACTGTCGCGGCGTCCCACTTGAAACTAAACGTCAGATATTGTATACTGAGCATTGTTTTTGTTAGGGGCAGTGTCCCTTAAACAAGGAAGAAGAAAAATGGCAAGCGTTGCTACGGCAAAAAGACCTTCGGCAAAACGCCGCCGCACAGGATGCGCGTAGGCTTCCCCATTTCTCTAAACCGGGGAGAAGTGTCCTACACGCGCATCCGCAACATGGCCTCGCTCGTCCTCGCGGCGGCAAAGGGTGTGTCCCCACAAAATCCAGAAGTTCATCGGATCTCGACCCTCATCCCACAGGGATGCCGCACGCGCAGAACTCCGGTTCCGGCAAAGTGCATATCGTCCTTCACGGCGGCCGCCGAACTTGACGAGCCGTAGGTCCGACCACCGGACATGACCACGCCGTTGACAGTGAGCGTATCGACCGTGAGATTGGCGTTGAGGACGAGGCTCGAAGACTTCGCCGCCACCCCTTGCGACGCAACACGGTCGCTGACCGCAAGCGCCAGCTCGCGCGGGAACGTAGTGCTGCCAGCGATCGTCAGCGTCGAGCCGTCCGTCACGCTCAGCGAATTGCCGCCCCAGCCGAAGCCGGGAAGCAGAGTTATGTCTGCCTCGTTCGTAAGCGAAAGGAATCCGGTTGAAGCGTTTGCCGAGCCAAGAGACATCGGCTGCGATCCTTCGAAGGATAGCGATATCGGGCCACCGATCTTTGCGCAGTTCGTAACTGAACTGCTCCCCCCAAGCGTCAGGTGAACCGTGCTCGGAGCATCGCTTGTGATCACGCATCCGGAATACGTTGCCTCGCATCTGAGATATGCAAACGTCTGGTCATATCCACACATGTCAATACGGCAGTTTTTGGCCAGAAGCCAGATTCCTGCTGGGAGAGCCGGATTGTACAGCGCTGCGTTCTCACAATTGAAGTAGCGTTTTGTCGCGCTTCAAAGTCTTATGGGTTGGCTTGTGCTTTCGTAGTAGCATTTAGCGTTGTAGTAGATGCGGCCTGTTCCGCTCCAATAGTCGCCCCATTTTGCAAAGCCGGACCCCTCGCCGTTAAGCTCAATGACAGAGCTTGACGGAATTGTGCATCCGGGATTTATGAAATACGTAACGCCATTGTAGGACACCTTGACGTTCTCACCATACGTGAAATAACAGGCATCTGTCACTCTGACCGCACCATTGAACACGTTGGTCGTGCCATTTGGGAAAGTGAATGCGCCACGTCTGTTTTTGCTTGGGACCTCGAAGCTCTCATCCATGGTCACGCCATGGAAATGAACATTTGCATTGGATGTCTTGGCCGCAGGCGAGTAAGTCGTGTTGCCGGCGGTGGAGCCGAACGCATTGTTGGCGTACACATGTATCTGACCGAGCCTGATTCTGGTCGTGCCGGTGTAGTCGCTGTCGGCGCGCAGATTCACCGCGCCTTCGTTGGTGTACTCGATGTTCGCCGCGCCGGACACGCAGGCGTTGAATGTGTTCGTGCAGCCGGAGGCGACGTTGATCGTCACGATTGGCGTTGCCGCCGTGCCGAGAGAAAGCGGCACGCTGAACGTCACCTCTCCCGCACCGGTCGTTGCGAGCGCGCCGCCGTTGGCGACCGCTATCTGGCTGCCGGTCAGCGTCACAGCAGTCGCCGAAGTGAACGAAAGCCCTGCGACGGAAAGCCCGGAGATGTCGTTCTCGAAAGTGCCGCCGGTTCCGAACACGAGCGTGTCGCCGTTCTGCGGCGTATCATGTCCAGACGCGCCGCCGCTCCACGGGCCCGTGGAGAAGCTGCCCGACGCGCCGCCGTTCCACGTGAGCGTGAGCGGATCGGCGAACGATGCAAGCGATACCGCAGAACACACCGCAAGGAGAGAAACGGCTAATTTATTTACCCCCCATTCTCTGGTCGTTTTTAGCACTTTACTCATTTTCTTCTCCTTGCTTCCTTTTCGGGTTTGTGAAAATCGTGTGCAAAACAAGCACTTTAAGCCCGCACTTTCACCACGAGCTTGCGGTGCTTGCGCGGCACGCCTTCAGTCTTGTTGGGGGCGTGAGCGCCACCGTTCGGGTAGAAGATGGCGAACTCGCCTTTCTTCACGGCGACCTTGGTCATCTTCGGGTTCTGGAATAGGACATAGTCGTCGGCCACATTGAAGTTGTCCGCCTTGGAATGTTCCGCGTCATAGACAAAGCCATTCACTTCGTCGCCCGTGATGGGCACATGGATGTCGAAGTATTGGCGATGCACCTCAAGCTTCGCCTCGGAATCCCATGTCTTGAGCGTCACGTCCATCACGTTCGCATAGATGTCGTCGCCATCGATCTCGTTGCGGCCGAGCGGCAATTTGGCGGGGTCGTGCGAACGCAGGAACGCGAACGCCTTTCCGAAGCGCGGATGCAGCGCTTCATACTTCTCCGAATCGGCGAGCACGCCATGCACCATGCCGATCGGATGATTCGTGAACACGAGGTCCGCGCCACTCATGGCCAGCCGCTCGTTGAATTTAGCCTCCATAAGGTCACGATTCTTGGTGACAAACATATAACAGGTCGGCAGGGTGCGCGAGACGATGTCGTCCAGGCAGTAGTAGCCGGCCTTCGCATAGACGGGAAGATCCCAGCCCGGACAATGGTCGCAGTAGTGCAAACATGCGCCCGTCGCGCTCTTGAGCGCTTTCGTGAGAGACGGGCACACCAGCTGGCCACCCTCCAAATAGTTGTCGCCCAGGATATTTCGAGACTGGCAGTTTTCCTCAATGCGGATTCTGTCCCGATATTCCCAGATGCCTTTCAGACCCTTCGCGAACATCGGCAGGCAAAACTGCGCCTGACGTTTCGCCACGCAATCGTAGTACTTGCGCAGCTCGCCCAGCCCCTTCTTTTCAAGGAACTTGAATATCTCATTATAGAACAGAACAAACTGGTCGCTAGGCATCATGCGACACCTCCTTTCTTTTTGAGAGTCTGCCGGCATGAACCTTCCGCCGTCAATACCGTTTCGAGCGTGAACAGCGTATCCTTCACAAGCTCCTCGTTGAAGATGCGCGTCAGTTCGCAGAGCCCTTCGCCGCCTTTGACGCCACGCTTGACGAGATAGTCACGCGCTGGACACGCCTTAACCTCAAACACAGCACCGCCATCCTCCGTTTCCGCAAGCGTGAAACATTCCCTGCCGCCTTCGCGTTCCATGTAATAACGCCAATGTTCAAGCAGCTCCGACGCATCGCCGCGTTTCAGTTTCTCATGCATCGACCGCTGAACGCCTCGCGCGACATTGCCCAGCACCTCGCGAACGGCCTCCATGCCGTAGTTGTCCTTTATGTAGTTGTAGCCGTCAAGGATCGACGCATGGAAATCACGGTGTACATTGCCGCCGAAGCGGTAATACAAATCATCCCGGAAGAGCGCACAGCCCCCCAGCAAGCCCAGACACCCCGTACAGGCGGTGTCTTTCAAGAAATCTCTTCTGTTCATCCCCAGTCCTTTCAACCAACCAGCAAAGCATCATCCCTTCGGATAACAGCGTCGCCCAACACGGCAAACTTCGCGCAGAGCGCATCGTATTCAGCTTCCGTGTAGGGGACGCCTTTCGGTCGGCGGCAGTAGCCGCAGTCGAGTCCGATGTAGCGCATGGCGGACTTCCACAGAGACGAGTTGCCTCCCGTGGAGAGCAGTTCGATGAACCGGCACACCTTCTCCTGTTCCTTTGCCGCCGCCGCGAAGTCGTTTCGTGCGGCCAGCTCACTGATCTTCACGAAGAGCGCAGGGATCATGTTGTCGGTCGTGCCGATGCAGCCAGAGAAGCGTCCCGTGACGTAACCGTTCAGCACCTGTTCATCGGCTCCGGCAAAATACACGGCGGACTTGCCCATGGCTTCGAGTTTGCGGCACATGACGCCAAAATCGTAGTAGTCGCGGCCTGTGTACTTCATGCCGTGGACGTTCTTGAGCTTCATGATCTCGAACGCATCGGAGGGCACGATCTTCGCGCCCACCGAATAGACGAGAAACGGCAGATCCGTCGCCTCCGACACGATCTTGTAGTGGTCGTAGGCGGCCTTGAATGACTGGCCGAAATAGACCGGCGCAACAGAACTCACCCAATCGACCCCTGCATCGGCGGCGGCCTTCGCGAGCTTCACCGAGTCCGCTGTGGAGAAGCACCCGATGTGCGCAATGACCTTGAGCCGCCCTTTCGCCGTCTCCACGACCGTCCTGTAGATGCGCACACGCTCGTCGTGCGAAAGAAGAAAACCTTCGCCAGTGGAGCCGGTTAGATACAGTCCCGTCAGTCCCTTCGCAATGAAATACTCTATCATCTTCGGAATGATATCATAGTTGACAGGTGCGTCGATGCGCGTGTCGCGCACGAACGGCGTATACATCGCCGCCCACGCCCCCGACATCCCCTCAAACATTCCCCCACTTGGAACCGGCAAATTCGCAGCCTGCTTCACTCCACCACCAACATTGCCGCCCACCACCGCACCAATCGACACAGCCGTAGCCGTCTTCAGGAAATCTCTCCTGTTCATCTTTGTGTTATCCCTTTCGTTGTTTCGTAGAACCATTTAAGCGGCACTTTGACGAGCCGCGTGTGTCCGAGGCCTCTGTAGGCGCAATAGCCGAGCAGTACCGTTTCGTCGTCAAGCGGCTGAACGGCGATGTAGCAGAAATGCCCCTTTGGATCGCTTTCGATCATCTTCGCGCCATGCCACGTTTTCCCTTCATCGCTGGAGATCGCAGCGGACAGTGGCGTACGCTTGCCGTCCCATCCGTCCTTGCGCTTCAGATCGAAACGCGATTCATGGTCGTTCCACACAGCCAGCAGGTCGCCTGTCGGCAGACGCTTGAGGGTGGCCGGCGAAAGCGGCGCGCGCAGCCACGAAGGCTGGGGCGCGGACCACGTCTCGCCGCGGTCGGTCGAGCGGCTCATGAACTGACTGCCGGCATTGGTACGAATCCAAAGGAGAACGCTTCCGTCCTTCAACTCCACCACGCCCGGCTCCTGCGCGGCATACTTCCTTCCGCTCGGCGACACAACATCTAGCATCGACTTCCCGCGACGCCACGTCTTTCCGTTGTCATCAGACGAATACGTCGTCACCACGCCCTTTCCGTCAAACTTACCGCCAGGAAATGTGTGCTTCGATACGGCAAAGAGAATCCGACCGTCCTTCAGTTGAATCACCCGGTCATTGTTTAGGACATAATAGGCAATCTCGTCCGTGATGCACATCGTTGGTTCACTCCATGTCTTGCCCTCGTCAAACGAACGGCGCATCACGGGGCGACAGTCGCTTGTGCTGTTCTTGAGAAGATAGAAAAGTGCAATCTCTCCGGACTGGAGACGCAAGAGGCTCACGCTCATCACGTTCATGCCGCCGTGGTTCTTTACGATGATCTCGTCTTTGTCCATCCAGGTCGCGCCCTTGTCGCAGGAATAACGCGCGGCGATGTCGGCCGTCGCATCGTCTGATTTGGATGTGCCGTAGTACCGCGAATAGGCAAACAGGATGCGTCCGTCCGTGAGCGGCACGAACGCGCCCTCGCTGTTACGCGGATTGTTTACGCCAGGCATCAGGTCCAGAACAACCTTCACCCCCGGCGCAGGATCGGCGAAAGCAGAAGCAATGACTACCGCGAATACGAACGCAGTTGTCACCATTTTTCTCACTGGTTGTCTCTTCTTCTTGTCCATGGTTATTTCCTTATCTTTTGACAAGCGGAATTATATCATAGGAGAAGAATGAGACAAGGCAAAAATTTAATAAAAAATTTTATGCTCTTTTACTAGCCGTCCATTTCTTTGGAGTTATGCCGACGAAATTCCTGAATGTGCGAGAGAAATGCAGCGCTGAGTGAAAACCGAATCTGTCAGCAATTGCATTTACCGAGAATCCATCTTCAAGAAGACGCTTCGCCTCTTCAATTCGACAATGCAGAAGGTAGGTGTGAGGCGTAAACCCATGCGCCGTCTTAAACAACGAAATGAACGATACTTTTGACACACCTGTCTCTGCAACAATCTTGTCAAGAGGATAATCGCGTTCGGGGTGACTCCGCATCCGCTCTGCAATCTCTCCAAAGGCTTCCGGAACTTTTTGCTTGATTGACAGAGATGCCGAATCAAGTATCTCAAACCAAAGTTCCCAGATTGACATCTGTATGCGCATGCACATCCCCTGAGTGAAGTCTTCTCTTTCAATCAAAGCGAGAAGTTTCACGAACCGTGCAGCCATTGAACGATTGCAGAAAAAGAAACGTGGTAACCTAGCAAACTCGTCCGCAAACCAGCGGATGTTCTTGTTTGCTGATGGCCTGAAAAGCATATAGAACGTAGTATAGCCCTTTGGACAATCCAGTTGTCTATGCGCTTCATGCGGTCGCGAGACGAACATCATGCCCGGCGACAAATGATATCTTTGTCCGTCGCTTTCATACTCGCACGCCCCTGCGGTGCAATGTATGAATTCAATACAGTTCTCGTGAACGTGCCAAGGCGAGGCCATGGCCACACTTTGAGAGACAGTCTGTCCTACGACTGGAATATATGGAAGCCCAAACTTTCTAAGATCAAATATCTTGACCTTGTATCTTGGTGCCCTCGGCCTGAACTCATCCGAACTCGCAACCGATTGCACCCCGGATTGCTCAATATTGTGACTTCTCTTCATGCGCACACCTTCATCATTGAAAGCTAGGCAATTATATCAAAAGCCGAAGCGCAACACAACCAACAGCTCGCCGTTTTGTGGTATAATATACGGCATGAAAATGATGCTTGTCCTTGCCTTCGCCGCGTGTGGCGTGCGCGGCTTTTGCCGCATGCATTGAGATCACCCAGGACCATGCCGATGCCCTGTACACGGCCGGGGAGGATACAGATGCATAGGGGATTCGTTTTCGGGTTGGCGGCGGCAATGGCGTTGCCCGTGGCGGCGGTGGATATCGCGTTCAAGGATGCGTCCGCCGGCGTAGTCGAAATGTCCGGCGACGGCACGGGCGACGTGATCAGCCGGAAGTCCGGTGCGTACAAGGCGAAGACCGGTGCGCTGTATGGCTTCGAGTACCGGGGCCGCGAGGTTGGCAGCGGAGTGATGCTCGCCGGCTCCGCAACGGTGAACGTGGATCGCCGTGGCCCAGACGCGGGATGGTACGAGTACAAGCATGCGTACCAGACGCCGGATGCCGCCGGGAAGGAGTTCGATGAGGTCTTTCACGTTGGGCACTACCACGGGAAGGGCGACTTCTCCTTCAAGGATATGAAGTTCCACGAACTACGCGCGGAATACGCCGTGCGCGACGGGATCACGCTCGGGCATGGCGAATCCATCCTCGGGAACGTGTATCACTTCGACACGGCGATGCAGGGGTTCTCGCGCAACCACTCCCGTCCGTTGCTGCTGTACAGAAAAGCGTCCTTCAACTCGAACCACTGGAACATAAACGCGGACAGCGAGGTGGTGTATCGCCATGAGCTGGAGGGACGCACGTTCCTGCGCGGCATGGTCTCGGTGGTGAGCGCCTACTTCCCGGGGAAGGGACCGATGTACGTGGAGGTGTCGTTGGACGGAACCGGTTGGACGGAGCTGGTGACGATCACAAACAAGTGCTCGGCCGACTTCGCGCTGCCGACCGGTCTGTTCCCGGCGAAGCGGCTGTTCGTGCGCCTCAGGGGCGGGGCGAAATCGTCGCTACAGGTGAGCCACTATGCGTTCGAAGGACAGGTTGACGGTCCTGCCGCACAATACTACGGTTCCACGCGTTACAGCGATGCGGCGACGGGGGCGTTCTACGGCGAGGTGAAGGCGCCGGTGTTCGCCGAGACGATCAGTCCCGCGAACGCGCAGCGGCTGTGCGTCTCCGGCGGATCCGTCGTGTGGGGGTCCGTCGCGGACGTGAAAGTCTTCCGGCAGACGCCGCCGCCTACCGCGGCCGCGAAGGCGCTCAAGGTGTCTCTCGCCGGGAACGAGGCCGAGAGCGTGCAGCTCGTGGTGACGCCGCGCGAGGAGGCCGTCAACGTGCGCGTCGCGTCTGGAGACCTCGTCCTGAAGCGGTTTGGGATGATCGAGAAGGCGCGCCTGCCGTCCTCGTGCGTGAGGATTGATCGGCTCGGTTACGTGAAGGTGTCCGTGCCGACGGACGAGACCGGCGCGCGCGGCGACTGGCCGGATCCGCTCCTGCCGCAGGACGAGGCGGCGTTTCCGGTGGCGGCGGGCGCGAACCAGCCGTTCTGGATCACGGTGAAGACGCCGAAAGGTTTGCCGAAGGGCACCTACAGGGGCGAATTGCAGGTGAGCCTCGTGTATGCGGGCGGTCAGAAGGAACTTATCCCCGTGCCGTTCGAGGTGGAGGCGTTCGGTTTCGACCTGCCCGACTGCATGTCGTGCGAGACGGCGTTCGGCTTCTCGCCGAGACGCGTCGCCGACTTCCATGCCGTGAAGCCTGGTTCGCAGGAGCACAACGTGATTCTCGAAAAGTATGTGCAGATGCTGGCCGACCACCACATCTCCATCTACCACTGGGGCGAAGATATCAAGATGAAATGGGAGAACGCCAAGGATCCCGCGCATGCGGAGCCGGTGTTCGACTGGGAGGCGTTCGACGATGCCCATGCCGAGATGTTCGGGCGATTCCACTTCAACACCTCCCGGATTCCGGTGAGTGGACTCGGCCACGGGTTCCAGAAGGGCTTCGCGCTCGGCAAGATGTGCGGGGTGGACCAGACGAACGCGCTCTACCATACCGTTATGGCGAAGTATCTCGGTGGCATCGAGCGGCATTTGCGCGAGAAGGGGTGGCTGGAGCGCTCCTACGTCTATTGGTTCGACGAGCCGCAGCGCAGCGTGTACCAGCAGGTGAACGCCGGGATGCTCACGCTCAAGCGTCATGCGCCCGGACTCCGCCGTATGCTCACCGAGTCGCCGGAGAAGGAGTTGTGGGAGGGCGT
This sequence comes from Kiritimatiellia bacterium, assembly GCA_017405115.1. Next base: position 1,651 of record JAFRBA010000134.1, on the reverse strand, counting down.
GAACCTTTGGAACCCGCGTCTCGACACGATCTACTCGCCGGACTACAAGGATGTGCGCGCGCGTGGCGACCAGTTCTGGTGGTACATCTGCTGCGGTCCGCGTGCGCCGTACCCCACAGAGTTCATCGACCACGCCGGCTGCGAACTGCGCACGTGGCTCTGGATGACGTGGGCGCGGAACATCACGGGAGTCCTCATCTGGGAGACCTCGTTCTGGTCGAGCCGGTCGAAGTATCCCGATCCCGTCCACCCGCAGAATCCGTACGAGGACGCGATGTCCTGGAGTGGCAGCGGCGGCACATGGGGGAACGGCGACGGACGCTTCGTCTATCCGCCCGTCGCCACGGTGGCGACGCCGCACGTCAAGGGCCGCAAGCCGGTGATGGAGGGACCGAATTCGTCCTACCGTCTTGAGATCCTCCGCGACGGCATTGAGGATTACGAATACTTCGCGCTTCTCAAGAAGGTCGATCCCGCCAATGCGCTCCTCAAGGTGCCGGAGAGCGTGTTCAAGCACGAACGCAGCTTCTCGCCCGATCCGTCGTTCATGCGCGAGCACCGCGAGAAGATTGCGCGCGCCATTGAACGTCTGGGCGGCGGCGCGCCGCAGAAACGGCCCGAAACCTGCGTGGCGGTGAAACCCGCCGCCGGCAAGCCGGGCTTCCGCGTGCTTGAGACCGCGGCCGGTGCGGTGGCCGTCAGTGGATTCGACGATACGATTCAGGAGGCGCTTGGACGCGTGGAGAACGGCGAACTCGATGCCGTGAAGGCCAAAGCCGTCGCGCTCATGCTCGGCACGAACAATCAAGGGTGTCCATCGGCGGAGATGGCGGAAGGGATGCGTGGTTTGGTCGAGGCGATCCGCCGCCGCCGTCCTGATCTGAAGATATTGATCTACGCCTCGTTCCCGTGTCGTCGTACGTGGAGCAATCTGCGCAACCGGGCCTCAGACGCGCTCTACGCGAAGATTGCCGATGGGCGCACCGTGTTGTTCCGCGACATCAACGCCAAACTTCCGCTTTCGCTCTTCCCGGACGGCCTCCATCCAAGCGATGAAGCGACGGCGGTATGGATCGATGATCTGGCGAAATGCCTTTAGGCCAATAACTCCGGAACTTTGCGAGGACAGACCTTGAACCGTCGGGGCCAGACCCCGCGAAACCCTTGGAAGACGGGTCTTTTCGCACTTCGGCAGGGCATGAGGCGACCAGTCCGCCAAGTCCCGCGCCCTAAAACCAGGCCCCTCGCGAAACGGCTGCTTTGTGCATAACGGGGGGACTGTCCCCAGCGGAAACAAAAGGAAGAGGAGATAAAAATGAAGAAAATGACCAAAAAACTGATGATTGCAGGCGTTATTTGCGCAGCGTTTGCGGGGACTACGTTTGCGAGGCCCCACGGAGGTCCTGGTATGGGACCGCGTCCTGGCGGCCCTGGCTTTTGTCGTCCTAGCCCAGGTTTTCGTCCCGCCCCCGGTCCTGGTTTCCGTCATGGTCCTGGTCCGGGCTTCCGTCCGGGGCCGGTCATGCATCGTCCCGGCCCTCACTTCGGCATGCATCCTGGGCCGCGGCCCTTCCACCGGCCGCCGCCGATGCACTGGGCTGGATGGCGCCGTGGATGCCACATACATCCGCACTACCGCAGCATGTGGGTG
>JAFRBA010000133.1 GCA_017405115.1 Kiritimatiellia bacterium | reverse complement strand
TGATACAGAAGTATGGGATTCTGAGGATTTCTGGTGTAGTAACATAAATATTATCTTTAAAAAATTATTCTGAGTATAAAATGGTGTTTTATATTTTTTGGAGCCTACAAATACAAATCACCCTGTTTTTTATGATCTACTCAACAACAAAGGAGGAGAGATGGTAGCTGATGCTCCACCTTTCACAGCCTCTTGTAAAAATGGAACAAATTTATACCTGTTAGCTCTAAGAAATGGTAAAAGTATTTTGTATAAACCGATGGTAAATCCGACAGGAAACTACTACTATATGGAAGAAATATCTAGATCTCCAGCATCAGGAACGACATATAACACCCTAACTAATACCCTAACTGTCATAAAAGGCAATGAAGAAGCAATAGAATCCTATACTGGTAACGCTAATGGGGAAATCGTAACAAATCTTTCAGGAGTAGTAGCAACGCTACCAGGAGCAATTTCAGGATTATCAAACAATGGTGACGAAGTTTTTGCGACCTCAACAGCTACAAATGCATTTTATAATGTGACACTGGGAGAATATAATGTTGTAAAAGATGAAAATGGAAACCCCAAACCAATGGTTCCAAAAACGAAAGAGGGACTATTAAGGATTATTGATAACAGAAAGAAAAATGGTAAATTTTTGTGTGTGACCGCAAAAGGTATTCATGCCATAGAATAATAGTGGCAAATAGCAGCTTCTGGTTGCGTATGAATATTGCACAAATTCGGAATGCACGGTCGACATTGCTTGCTTGATTTGGCCTCGGCGTTGCGTTGCGGTGGCGAACGCGGCAAGCGTCAAGCTGAACTGCGGCAGGCCGACGGAAGTTTTGGAGGAGTATGTCGCTGGGCTTGACCCGACGAATGCGAACAGCCAGCTGAAGGCGATGATTGAGATGCGCGGCGAAACACCGCTCGTCACTTGGGATCCGAATCTCAATGAAGACGGCGTAGCGCGGCGGCTCTACAAGGTCTACGGCAGTGAGACGTTGGAGAACGGCGGCGAGTGGCAGTACCCGACCAACTCGCTCCACAGGTTCTTCAAGGTAACGGTCGAGATGCCGTAGGCCTCTGTGCACAGATGTTAGAACAGGCCGACTATGTCAGAGCCGGGCTGCATGGTGGTCAGCACTAGGGCAGCGCGGCGCTAATCTGCACATGCGAGACAAATTCATGTGCAGATTGCCGTTGCTAATCTGCACATAAAATGGTATTATATGTGCAGATTGAACCCCAAGAAAGGTTCTTCATGCATATCTTTGACTATTCATTTCTTAAGGATGACCTGTTGCCCGCGCAACTGGTTACGCTTGCCGCTAATATTTCAACTCTGAAGGTCATGACTGCCGTGCGCAGAAACGGGAATGCAGAAGCCTTTCGGCAACTTGAATCAATTGCGAAGATTGACTCGGTGAAGGCTTCCAACGCGATAGAGGGCATCGTCACCACCGACAATCGCATCCGGGACATCGTAGGAGGCGGCAGTGCGCCGCTAAACCACACGGAAGCGGAAATCGCCGGATATCGCGATGCGCTGAATGAAATTCACGTCAACTCCGCCGCGCACGACTTCAGAGAAAGCGACATACGAAACCTTCATGCGCAGATGATGCGGTTGGCCGAGCCAGATGCGACAGGCGCGTACAAGACGGATGACAACGTCATTGCGGAGCGAATGCCCGACGGGCGGCGCATAGTTCGCTTCCAGCCGACGAGCGCGGCGGAAACTCCAGAAACCATGAGACAGCTTGTGCTCGCATACGCGGAGGCGAGAGACGATGCGGCCATCAACAAACTTCTGCTCATTCCCTGCGTCATTCTCGACTTTCTCTGTGTGCATCCGTTCAAGGACGGCAACGGACGCTTGAGCCGGCTGCTGACTTTGCTACTCCTTTACCGGAACGGTTTTGACGCCGGCAAGTACATGTCGTTCGAGGCTGTCGTAAACGCGCACAAAGCCGAGTACTATGAAGCACTCAAGGAATCGTCCGTGGGGTGGAGTGAATCCCAGCCGAGGTACTTTCCGTTCATGGTGAATTTCCTCTCGACGCTTTACGAATGCTACAGCGAACTTGACAGGCGCTTTGCATCGGTTGCCGCAGGCAAGGTGTCGAAGAAAAAGCGCATTGAGTCAACGGTGCTGAATTCTTTCACGCCGTTGTCAAAGTCCGACGTATGCAGGATGCTGCCGGATGTTAGCCCGACGACGGTCGAAGCTGTTCTTGGAGCCATGGTGCGCGGAGGCCTGATCCGCCGACTTGGAGGCGGACGAGGCTCGAAGTACATAAAGGCATAGACGGCGTAGTGCGGCGGCTCTACAAGGTCTACGGCAGCGAGACGCTGGAGAACGGCGGCGAGTGGCTGTATCCGACCAACTCGCTCCAGCGCTTCTTCAAGGTAGCGGTGGAGAAGCCGTAGACCTCTGCGCGATGATTTCAGCCTTGCCCACAATTTGCAAATTGTGGGCCAGATGAGGTTTTGTGTTTGCGGCTGTTTGCCGTGGAGAGGCGGGGGATTTGGTATAATACGCGGCGTTGCGATGAAAACACAAGGCGAAAGCAAGGCATGAAGACGAGACCCAATGCGAAGATGAAGTTCCAGAGCTGGATGACGACCGACGAGGAGGAGCGCGCGAAGCGCCGCGAGCGAGCCAGCATCGAGTCCATGAGGGTGAAGGCGCTAGATGTCGTGGACGGGTTCGGCGTCTACGAGGTGTCGCATCCGGCGGCGGATCGCCGAACGGCGAAGTACCGCGTGGAGCTGCGTTCCCTGGACGAGCCGATCAATACCTGCGACTGCCCTGACTTCGCGAAGAGCGGCCTTGGAACGTGCAAGCACGTGGAGCGCGTGCTGAAGTCCGCGGCCCGCAAGTGCGGCAAGCTTCGCCGTTCGCCGTGCGCCGAGGTGTTCATGTGCCGCGACCCATACGAACCGAAGCTCGCCATCCCTGACAATATGCCCGCCGAGGCGCGCCGCGCGCTCTCCGGCCACTGCGACGCCGCAGGCATCGTCAAGAACCGCACGGCAGCCGGGATCAACGCCTTCGTCCGCATGTGCGACCGCCTGAACGAAGTGAAGCCGGGTTCCGTGCGCGTCTCTGAAGAGGTCCGCCGCCGCCTCGCCGAGCTTGTCCGCCGCGAGTCGCTCGCCCGCGCCATTGCGGAGTTTCGCGATATGCAGGGCGATGACGGACAGTGGCCGTTCTTGAAGAAGTCGCTCTATCCGTATCAGCGGGAGGGCGCGTTCCACCTCGCCGGGAAGGGACGCGCGCTGCTCGCCGACGAAATGGGCCTCGGCAAGACGGTCCAGGCGATTGCGGCCGCGCTGCTTCTGCGCGAGGCGGTGGGAATCAAGCGCACGCTCGTGGTAGTGCCGGCTTCGCTGAAGGGCGAATGGGAGGATCAGATACGGTTCTTCTCCGACGCCGGCACGGAGCTTCTGTATGGCGTTCGCCATGTGCGGCTTGCGCGGTATGCGGACACGAAGGCGTTCTTCCTCGTCGCCAACTACGAACAGGTCATCCGCGACTGGAAGGAGATAAACGACATCCTCAAGCCCGACCTCGTGATCCTCGACGAGGCGCAGCGCATCAAGAACTGGAAGACCAAGACGTCCCGCAACCTCAAGGGACTGTCATCCCCGTATGCCTTTGTGCTGACCGGAACTCCGCTCGAAAACCGCATCGACGAGCTCTATTCGCTCGTCGAGTTCGTGGATCCCGCCCTCTTCGGCAGCCTCTTCAGGTTCAACCGCCGGTTCTACTCCTTCGATGCCGAAGGACACAACGAGGGCATGTGCAACCTTGCGAAGCTCCACGAGGCAACGTCGCAGATCCTCCTGCGGCGGCGCAAGGCGGCGGTGGAGGACGAGCTTCCCGGCCGGATGACGAAGACGTACAAGACCGGCATGACTCCGGAGCAGGAACGTCGCTACAACGAACACCTCCGCGAGGTAGCCGCGCTCTACGAGCTCAGCAAGAAGCGTCCGCTCACGCCGAAAGAGCAGGAGTATCTGCAGATGGAGCTGAGCATGATGCGCATGCTCTGCGACACCTGCTACATCATGGATTCCAAGATCAAGGATTCGCCGAAGCTGGACGAGTTCGAGGACGTGCTGGACGACATCTTCGCCGACGACCCGTCTCGGAAGGTGATCGTGTTCTCGGAATGGACGCGCATGCTCGACCTTGTGATCGAGCGGCTGGAGAAGAAGGGCATCGGCTACGCGCTCCACACGGGGCAGGTCAACCAGAAGCGGCGCCGGGAGGAGATACGGCGGTTCAAGGAGGACGCGGACTGTCGCGTGTTCCTCGCCTCGGAGTCCGGCGGCGTGGGGCTGAACCTGCAGGTCGCGAGCGTGGTGGCGAACCTCGACTTGCCGTGGAACCCCGCCCGGCTCGAGCAGCGAATCGCGCGCGCGTGGCGGAAGAACCAGAAGCGGGACGTCCTGGTGGTGAACATGGTGGCGGCGGGGACGATTGAGGAGCGGATGCTCCAGACGCTCGGCTTCAAGCAGGGGCTCGCGGATTTCGTGCTGGACGCGATGGGCAAGGCGTCCGACTTCGAGCGCCAGAACACCGAACAGGCGAAGGGCAGGAAGAAGGAAAGCGCGTTCATGCAGCGTCTGGCGTCCGTCATGGGCGAGGCGGTGAAGGTCAACGCGGAGGCCAAGCCGAAGGGCGAGTCGAATGTCCCGCCGGAGGAGCGGCTCCGCGCGGCCGTCGAGGCGGAGTGCCCTGGCGTGGAGCGGCTTGTCGTCAAGTTCAGGCGCGACGCGTCCGGCCGGAGCGTTGGCGGGGCCGTCGCGGTGGGGCGCGGCGTCGGACGGAGCGAGATCGCGCGCAGGATCGCCGAAACGCACGGCGTGGCGCTGCCGGACTCTGCAGTGGAACTGATCGACCCTGAGACGTGGAAGCTGCTGCGGCGCCTTCGCGACATGGGTGTGATATCGTTCTGCGGCGAGGACGTGGAGGATGTCGTCGTGCGAGACGCGCCTGACGCGGCTGCAATGGAGGCGGCGAAGCGCAAGGCGGCGGTGGAGCAGGCCGATGCCGAGGCGGAGCGGCTTCTGAAAATGGGCGAGCTTCTCGTCAGCGGCGGATTTGCCGCCGAAGGTCAGAGCGCTCTCGCCAAGGCGGTAGCTCTGGCGGCGGGGACGTCGCGTTATGCGCTCGGTGCGGTTTCTGCGGACAATGAGATTGCGCCTGTGACGGCCGACCAGCTTGCCATTGCGAGTGGGGAACTTGATCTGCCGTCGGAATGCGATTTTGTCCTGGAAACGGCTGTCAAAGGAGGAAGGCTTGACATGCCGGATGCCGTCAATGCGGCTCGCGCCCTCGTCGAGCAGTGCCGAATGATGTGGAAGTGAGGTGTTTGATTCCAGCGAGGCGGTTTTGGTAAAATTGGGGGCATGAAGAACGAGAGGTGGGCGTATCTGCTGGCCGGGCCGACGGCGAGCGGAAAGAGCGCGATCGCGGCGGAGCTCGCGCGCGAGATGGGCGCGTGGATCCTCAGCGCGGACTCCATGCTCGTCTACCGCGGCATGGACATCGGAACGGCGAAGCCTCCGCCGGAGGAGATTGCGGAGTTTCACATGGGCGGGGTAGACCTCGTGACCCCGGCGGAGGAGTTCTCGTCCGGCGCCTGGCTGCGGGCTGCGGCCGAGTGGGCGTCTGCGGTGCCTGCCGACGTGCCGATCGTGATCGTTGGCGGCACAGGGCTCTACTTCTCCGCCCTGCTGCGCGGGCTCGACCGCCGGTGGGAGAAGCCGCCGCCCGAGTATCCGGTGATCAGCATTGACCGGGCCGTCGTGCGCGCTAGGATCGCCGCGCGCCTGGACGTCATGTTCATGGCAGGTCTCGAGGAGGAGAAGCGACGCCTTCGGGCGGAGTATCCGGTATGGTCGCGCACCGCTGCGCTGGCGATCGGATACCGCGAAGGCGACGACAGGGCGAAGATACTGACGCGTACGTGCCAGCTCGCGAAGAGGCAGGACACCTGGTTCCGGCACCAGGCGACGCCGCTTTACGTCGAGCCCACGGTCGAAGGAGTCCGCGACTGCTGGAACAGACATGGCCCGTGGCCGGTGCGATTTATGGTATAATATACGTCCATGAGGAAACTGTGCACATTTGCGGCCGTCCTGGCCATTGCGAGCGGTGCCGCGGCCAGCTGGTACTGGCCGTTCGGCTCGTCCGACGACGCGTCTGCGCCCGTGCGCCGTCTTTCCGAGCTGATGGAACCGGCCTCCCGCCTCATTGACGATGCATCCGACCTTGCTGCGGAAGGCAAGTCGCAGGAGGCAGTCGAGAAGTACCGCGAGGCGCTTGCCGAGCTTGACCGCATAGAGGCGGAGAACCCGGAACGCGCCGCCTCGCCCGAGTTCTCCACGGTCAGGAACAAGCGGGCCTACGTAAACGCCGCGATCGACTCCCTGCTGCTGGCGCAGGTCACGGCGAACGCCAAGGCCGTGGCGGTAAGCGACACAACCGAGCTGGAGAAGCGGCTTGCCGCGGAGAAGGCGAAGTCCGCCGGCGGCGGGGAAGCGAAGGCGCCGGCCCCTGCGGAGGAGGTTGCGCGCAGGCCCGCGCCGAGATCGGCGGAGGAGATGTCCTCGTCGAAGCCCGCGGCGGCGGTCGCGCGCAAGCCCGTGCCGAAGAAACCGGCCCGCCAGGCGCCGCCGGCGAAGCCGCTCTCTCGCCGCGAGCAGGTGATAGCCGACATCGCCGCCGGCGACTACGCCGCCGCGGAGCTTCAGATAAACGAGATGCTGATTGAGAAGCCGAACGGCGCGATGGCGCTGAACCTCAAGGCGTCGCTGGAGGCCGCGCAGGGCAGGCAGAAGGACGCCGAGCGCACTCTCGACCAGGCGATAATGTCCAACCCGCGCAGCTACTACGCCTACTACAACATGGCAAGCCTGCTTCTGAAGGCCGGCCCGGCGAACAAGACGGTGGCGAGGCGCTACTACGAGACCGGCCGCGACGTCGGCGGTCCGCCCGATCCCCAGCTGGAGGCGTCCGTGAAGTGATTGCGATCATTGCCAGCTTCCTTCTCTCCACCAACGCGACGCCAGGCGAGCTGGTGGCCAGTTGCCGCTCGATGCTTCCGGCGGAGGCCGAGCTCGAGGGGCGGATAGTGCTGCGCAGCCGCAGGGGCATATCCCAGGCGGAGTACGGCTACGTCCTCCGTCGGCACGGCGGGGAGACGGACCTGAAGCTCGTGGACGCCGACGGCAAGGACGTCCCGTTCGCAAGGGAGGGGCGCATCCTGGAGACGGACGTCACGTGGAGCGACCTCACGCTCGACTATCTCTGGTGGGATGACTTTTCGTTCGACACCGAGCGCGAGGGCGAGACAGTGCACGGGCAGGTCTGTGCCGTCGTGATCATGCGCAAGGGCGATCGCGTCGTGCGCGTCTGGGTCGACAGGAAGACCGGCGCGCTTATGCAGGCGGAGGAGCTGAGCGGCGGCAAGCCGGTGCGGCGCCTGTGGGGCACTCGCATCAAGAAGTTCGGCGATCGCTGGATGGCAAACGTCTTGGAGGTCGAGACAATGGGGTCCGGCCACCGTACTAAAATAACAGTGGAGAAACTAAAATGAAGAAACTGCTCAAGATACTAGGTTGCATCATTCTTGGAATCGTCGCCCTGGCGCTGGTTCTCGTGCTTACGCTTCCGCTCTGGCTCGGCCCTGTGGTGAAGCCCTCGGCGAACGCGATCGTGCCGAAGCTCACCAAGACGTCGTTCAACCTGGGGCATCTGTATCTCAACCCGTACACGGGGCGCTTCGAGCTCGGCGACATGCAGCTCGGCAACCCGCAGGGCTACTCGGAGCAGTACGCCGTGACCGCCAGCAACATCGTGATCGACGTTGCGATGAGCACGCTTGGCGACAAGTACATCCACATCGAGGAGGTGACGGTGGCGGGCGTCTTCGTCTCCTACCAGGACGGCGGGGAGCACGGGGTCGACAACTTCACCCAGATCCAGTACAACGTAGCGGGCGGCAAGGAGAAGTACGAGGCTGCCCAGGCGAAGGCGAAGGCCGAGCAGGAGAAGAAGGACGCCGCCGACGAGGCCGAGGCCGCCAAGCTGAAGGAGAAGCTCGAGAAGATGAGCGCCGAGGAGCGCGAGCGGTACGAGGCCGAGCAGGCGGCCGAGGCGGCGGCCGCCAAGAAGGTCGTCGTCGACAAGCTCACAATCAGCGACATCCGGCTCAAGTACGGCATGCTCACGATCCCCGTGCCGGTGACGATCACCCTGACGGACCTCGGCAAGGAGTCCGACGGCCTCACGATCTCCGAGCTCTTCGACAAGATCTGGGAGGCGATTCTCAAGAGCGCCCTGGCGGTCGGCGACGGCGCCAAGGCCCTTGGCGGCTTGCTGAAGGACGGCGCAGGCGCACTGGGCGAGGGCGCCAGCAAGGCCGTTGGCGTTGTCGGTGACGGCGTCGGCAAGGCCGTGGACGCGGTTAGCGACGGCGCTGGCAAGGCCGTGGACGCGGTTAGCGACGGCGCTGGCAAGGCCGTAGACGCGGTTAGCGACGGCGCGAGCAAGCTCGGCGGCGCGGTTAGCGACGGTGCCGGCAAGGCCGTGGACGCGGTTAGCGAGGGCGCCGGCAAGGCCGTAGACGCCGTCAAGAGCCTCTTCAAGTGACATCGCAACGGCGTGCGCGCCGGTCCGGCGGGCGAAGGCTTACAGAACAAGGAGACGAGACAAGGTGACGAACAAGAGGAAGGACCGGCGCGTTGAGATGTCGGTCGAGGGCCTGAAGGAGGACTTTGCCTGGCATCTGCGCTACACGCTGGCAAAGGGGGAGACGCGCGCGACCGAACGCGACGAGTACACTGCTTTTGCGACGGCCGTGCGCGACCGGCTTGTCGAGCGCTGGATATCGACGCAGGAGGAGTACTCGCGCCGCAACACGAAGCGGGTCTACTACCTGTCGCTTGAGTTCCTGATAGGGCGGCTCCTCGGCAACAACGTCATCAACCTCAAGGCCGACCAGCTGTGCCGCGACGCCCTCAAGGACTTCGGCATCAACTGGAACGACCTCCGCGACTTCGAGACCGACGCCGGCCTCGGCAACGGGGGTCTCGGCCGGCTCGCCGCCTGCTACCTCGACTCGATGTCGACGCTCGAGCTCGCCGGCATGGGCTACGGCCTCAGGTACGACTACGGCATCTTCCGCCAGCGGATAGTGAACGGCAACCAGGTCGAGGAGCCCGACCACTGGCTGAAGAACGGCTATCCGTGGGAGATGGCGCGACCTGAGTACGCGCAGCTCGTCGGGTTCGGCGGCCATGTCGAGTGTCGCACCGAGAAGGGCGACCAGAAGTGGTGCTGGGTGCCGTCCGAGACGGTCGAGGGCGTTCCGTACGACTTGCCGATCGTCGGCTACCGCAACGCCGTCAACTCCCTGCGTCTCTGGAGCGCGAAGGCCGTCGACGACTTCGACCTTGAGGACTTCAACAAGGGGTCGTACGTCGAGGCGGTCGAGCGCAAGGTGCTTGCGGAGAACCTGACCAAGGTTCTCTACCCGAACGACAACACTACGGCCGGCAAGGAGCTCCGCCTCCGCCAGCAGTATTTCTTCGTGGCGTGCTCGCTGCAGGACATAATCCGCCGCTACCGCAACCTCAACGACGGCTGGGCCGCGTTCCCCGACAAGGCGTTCATCCACCTGAACGACACGCATCCCACCCTCGTCATCCCGGAGCTGATGCGCATCCTCATCGACATCGAGGGGCTCGACTGGGACACGGCCTGGGACATTACGCAGCGCTCCACGGGCTACACCAACCACACCATCCTCCAGGAGGCCCTCGAGAAGTGGCCGGTGCCGATGATGGAGCGCCTTCTACCGCGGCACCTGCAGATCATCTACGAGATCAACGGGCGGTTCCTGCGCCAGATAAGCTCGCTCTATCCGGGAGACGTCGACAGGCTCCGCCGCATGTCGCTCATCGACGAGGGCGGCGAGCGCGCCGTGCGCATGGCGAACCTCTGCCTCGTCGGGACGTCGTCGGTCAACGGCGTCGCCGAGCTGCACACGAAGATCCTGCGAGAGAACCTGTTCCGCGACTTCTACGAGCTGTGGCCGGAGAAGTTCCACAACGTGACGAACGGCATCACGCCGCGCCGCTGGCTGCTTAAGGCCAACCCGATGCTTTCCCAGCTCATAACGGAGTCGATCGGAGACGGCTGGATAACGGATCTCTCGCAGCTGCGCCAGCTCGAGCGCTTTGCGGACGACGACAGCTTCCTCTCCGCCCTCGCGAAGATAAAGCAGTCCAACAAGCGGCAGCTCTCCAACTGGGCGCATCGTACGCTCGGCTTCTCGCTTGACCCCGCGGCCATCTTCGACGTCCAGGTGAAGCGCCTGCACGAGTACAAGCGGCAGCTGATGCTCGCGCTCTACGTGGTTATACTGTACAACCGCCTGCTCAGCGATCCGTCGTACGACCCGTGCCCGAGAAGCTTCATCTTCGCGGCCAAGGCGGCACCCGGCTACTACATGGCGAAGCTGATCATCCGCTTCATCCACGGCGTGGCCGACGTTGTTAACGCCAACCCGCGCACGCGCGGCAAGCTGTCGGTGGCGTTCCTGCCCGACTACCGCGTCTCCCTCGCGGAGAAGATCATGCCCGCGGCCGAGGTCTCCGAGCAGATATCCCTCGCGGGCATGGAGGCGTCCGGCACGGGCAACATGAAGTTCATGATGAACGGCGCGCTGACCATCGGCACCTACGACGGCGCCAACGTCGAGATCAACCAGGAGGTCGGCGACGACAACATGTTCCTCTTCGGCCTGCGCACGGAGGACGTGGCGAAGCTGCGCCCGGTCTACGACGCGAAGGAGTGCTGCCAGCGCAATCCCGAGATACGCCTTGCGCTCGACATGATCCGGCAGAACGTGTTCTCGCTGCTCGAGCCGGGCCTCTTCGAGCCGATTCTGCGCAATCTGCTCGACTACAACGACCACTACATGCTGCTTGCGGACCTCACGAGCTACTGCGAGGCGCAGGACCGCGTGGACGCCGCGTACCGCGACCCGACGCGCTGGAACAGGATGTCGCTGGTCAACGTCGCGCGGTCGGGGCGGTTCTCGTCCGACCGGGCGGTGATGGAGTATGCGCGCGACATCTGGCATGTCGCGCCCGTGGATCTGTAGTCCGGGCAGGTCAAACCCGCCCGCCCGGCGGATTCTTGAAATTCGCCGTTGCGCCGGTCGGCGGAATTTGATATACTATCGCCAGTTAACACCAAGGTGGGATGGCCGAGCGGTTAGGTAGCGGACTGCAAATCCGCTTACAGCGGTTCAACTCCGCTTCCCACCTCCAATTTCCTTGTCTTTGGGAGCAGTCGACCGGTTCAGGTCGGCGTACAGAGGAGCGACATCATGGTTGACTCGGGTAGAAGGGGGTTTATCAAGGGTCTGACGACGCTGTCTGCGGCGGCGGCCGCGAAATGCGGAATGTCCATGATGCCGGAGGAGCAGGAGGCCTACGACAAGTACAACGCAATGGTCATACCGAGGCCAGACGGTCTTTTCGACGGCGAACCCGTGCTGCAGGTGCCGGCGCCGGACTCGATGGGCGTCGCGTTCGCCGTGACCGCCCTCGCGAACGGCTTCGCCGAGGTTGCGGACAATCCCGGGCTGAAGAACCCCGCGCGGTTCATGGCCGAGGGCATGCCGCTCGCGGGAATAGACGACAGGGTCCTGCGCATCCGCATGACTGGGCTCAGGCCCGGGACGCGCTACTGGTACCGGGTCGGCGCCGCCAAGCTGGAGCATCCCATCGGGTATTGGACGAAGCCGTCGGAGACGGTCTGGAGCGGCGTGCACTCCTTCATCACGCCGGGCGAGAACGCGCCGTCGCATTTTGCAATGATGAGCGACACCCATGCGGCCTTCGCGCAGATGTCCCGGATCACCAAGCTGTACCGCGAGCGCAAGGTGCCGCTCGTCGTGTGGAACGGCGACATCCCGAACAGCCTCACGAACGAGCGCGAGGACTTCGTGAAGCATTATCTCGTCCCCCCCGAGAACGAAGGCTACGCGGCTGACACGCCGATAGTCCTCAATCGCGGCAACCACGACTTCCGCGGCACGGCGGCCAACCGTCTGGGCGAGGTGATGATGACTCGCCTGCCTTCGGAGCGTTCGCCGCGTGACCTTGCCCTTGACAGGAACTTCGCGTTCAGGATGGGAGAGATCGCCTTGATCGGCCTTGACACGGGAGAGGACAAGCCCGACCATCATCCTGCGAACGGCGGGTTCTCCTGCTTCACCCCGTATCGCATTGCGCAGACGGCCTGGCTGAAGGACTGCTTCAAGCGTCCAGAAATCGCCAGTGCGCCGTATGTTGTGGCGTTCGTCCATATCCCGCTGGTCGAGCTTTGGCCCGGGGCCAACCCCGGCACGCTCCTTGAGGATTATGCAGTCTGGCAGAAGGAATGCGCCGACATGTGGGGGCCGATACTCACCGAAAACAAGGTGCAGCTCGTCCTCGCCGGGCATAAGCACCGATACCGCTACGATCCAGCGACGCCTGCCCGTTCATGGGCGGAGATAATCGGCGGAGGCCGCGGTGCCAAAACATTCCAGACCCTGGTGGAGGGGAAAGTGGAGGATGGCAAGCTCGTCATTCTCGTCCACAACACCGATGAAGGCAGAATTGTCGGCGAGCACGTCTTTGCGCCACGTTGCTAAGAATCCTCACTTGACGAATGCGACAAAATATCATAAAATGTCGCAATGTAATTTTGGAGGAGAAGGTCGATGGCGTTGAAGATTCTGGGGACGGGGAGCTATCTGCCGTCAAAGATCGTGACGAACGAGGACCTGGCGAAGACGCTGGATACCTCGGACGAGTGGATTTTCGCCCATTCGGGAATCCATTCCCGTCACATCGTCGGGCCGGACGAGAGCACGTCCACTTCGGCGGTCCGCGCCGCAAGGGCTGCGCTGGAAGCCGCTGGCGTCGAGGCGTCGGAGATAGACATGCTTGTCGTCGCCACTTGCTCGCCCGACTACCTGCTTCCGTCGACTGCGAGCATCGTGCACAAGGAGCTCGGTTGCGCGCATGCCTGCGCATTCGACGTCGCCGCCGCCTGCACAGGGTTTATCTACTCGCTTGAGCTGGCGCGTGGCTATCTCACGCTCCACCCCGGGACCAAGGCGCTCGTAGTCGGCGCGGAGACGCTTTCGCGGATCGTCGACTGGAGCGACAGGGCGTCGTGCATTCTCTTCGGCGACGGCGCAGGGGCGGTGGTCGTGGGGAGCAGCGACGATGCGGCCGGAAGCGTCTGCCACTCATATCTCAGGGCGGACGGCACGGGCTATGCGTATCTCATGCGGGATGGCGGCGTGTGCGATCCCGCGGGGGACGGGATGCGCCCCGCCCCGACGCTGCGCATGTCGGGCAAGCCGGTCTTCCAGTTCGCCGTGAAGGCGCTGCCGAAGGTCGTGGAGCGGCTTTGCGGCGAGGCCGGCATTGCGACGTCGGACATAGATCTCTTCGTGCCGCATCAGGCGAACATCAGGATAATCGACTCAGCCGCGAAGCGCCTCGGCATTTCTCGCGACCGCGTCTTCACCAACATCGACAGCGTGGCCAACACGTCCGGGGCGTCCATCCCGATCGCCATAGACGAGGCCGTGCGCTCCGGCCGACTGCGGAACGGAATGAACGTTTGCCTCGTCGGCTTCGGCGCCGGGTTGACTTACGGCGGCATGCTCACGCGCTGGCCGAACCTCTAAGGGAGACGAACGCCATGAAAGACATAAAGAGCCTTCTGCCGCATCGCGAGCCTTTTCTCTTCGTCGACCGGCTGGTTTCGCGCGACGACGCCTCCGCGGTCGGCGAGTACACGTTTACGGCGGAGAACAACGACTTCTTCCGCGGACACTTCCCCGGCAACCCGATCGTGCCGGGGGTGATTCTCGTGGAGTCGATGGCGCAGGTCTGCGCCGCATCGGTTGTAGCAGGCGGTTCCTTCGGCGACCGGACGCCGCTGTTCTACCTCGCCGCGGTCTCCGACGTGCGCTTCCTGCACCCCGTGCGTCCCGGGGACAAGCTGGTCACGCACGCGAAGAACGGGCGCAGCCGGGGGCGGTACTGCTCCTTCGAGGTGGAGGGCTTCGTCGGCGACGAGAAGGTCGTCAAGGCGACGCTCAAGTGCATCATCGAGGCCTGATGCAGACGGATCCGGCATCGTCCGCCGCGGAAATGACGGCAGGGGAGAAGAGGCGGAGCCTCGTGGCGTCGCGGTCCCTGCGGCTGTTTGCGCGGCTTGGCTTCGACAAGGTTTCGCTGCAGGACATATCGAAGGCGACGGGCGTGCCGCGCACGGCGCTCTACCGCTACTACCGCAGCAAGCGCGAGATATTCGACGCCGCCATCAGCGGCGTCCTCTCCGAGCTGCGCGCCAACATCAACAAGGCGATCGAAAAGCCCGCTCCCGTGCCGGAGCGGCTGCTGGAGGTATGCGACATCGTCGTCGAAGGGATGTTCGCGCACCGCGACTTCCTTCTCGCAATATTCAACTTCGCGTTCGCGATGGTCAGGACGGGCGAGGACATGTCCGGGCGCGTCCACGGTTTCACGGGCGGGCTCGTCCGGGCGTTCGGCAGGCTCATGACGGAGGGCGTGGCCGACGGCAGCCTTCGTCCGACCGTGGATCCCGCGCTCGGCGCCGAGATGTTCTTCTCGCTGATGGAGGCGGAGGCGTTCAACATACTTCTGGAGATGGAGAAGGACTCCGCTCCGGCGAAGCGGCGCTTCCGCGCGGCCGCGGCCGCCTTGGCTGCGGACTAGAGCATAGACGAGGCTTGAAAGGAGAAAAAACATGAAGAGACTCATTACGATGGCCGCGGCCGTTCTCGTGTCCGCCGCGGCGCTTGCCGCGCAGTGCGAGGGCAAGACGCTGCAGGGCGAGAGGTGCAAGCGCGAGGCGGCGGAGGGTTCGAAGTTCTGCATCGGCCACGCCGACCAGGCAAAGGCCGCGGCCAAGGCCGTGGCGGACAAGAAGGCCGCGGAGGACAAGAAAGCCGCGGCGCCCGCCAAAAAGGCCGAGGCGAAGAAGGACGCCGTCGAGCAGGACGACGGCAGGTGCTGGGCGGTCACCGAGGCGGGGACCCGCTGCAAGCACAAGAAGGACGGCGAGAAGGACTACTGCAGGCAGCATGCGGCGAACGTCAAGACCGACAAGCCCGTAAAGCAGTGCCGCGCCATGACGTGGTCCGGCACGCAGTGCACCCGCAGCCCGGAGGCCGGATTCCGCTACTGCAAGCAGCACATGGGCAAGTAGCCGCCGCCGGAATTTGGTATAATACGAAGACTATGGCAGAGGAAAAAACTCCGGAGCCCGTGCGCGTTCCGAAGCTTGCGATGGTGCTTACGGCCATCGCGTGGTTCTGGACGGCGTACGAGTGCGACACCATCGGCATCGACGTCTTCGACATGCTTCTCAAGCGCTTCCCCGGGCAGCTGTGGATCATGGCCGCGGTGCTCACCTACCTTACGATCATCTGGATGCCGAGGAACCTGCTCACCAGGTCCGTCATGGGCATTTTCATGCTGATCCCGGCAGAGCTCTTCCGCTTTACGCGTCCGCTCCTGCCTGAAAGCGGCTTCGCCCCCGTCCAGATACTCGTCGCGATCGCGTATGTGCTTGCCGTCATAGGCATGTACGGAATGTTCTATCCCTGGCGGATCGAGGCGGCCTTGAAGAGAATCCTCCGGCGGAAGTGAGCTCGGTTCTTACCATGCTGGCGACGTTGCTGGGCGGGGTGGGCGTATTCCTGCTCGGCATGAAGCACCTGTCGGAGGGCCTGCAGGCGACTGCGGGCGGCTGGCTCCGGCAGTTCATGGCGAAGACGACCGGCCACCGCCTTGTCGGCGTGGCCAACGGGATCGTCTCCACCATCATCGTCCAGTCATCCGCCATAATCACCGCGATGCTCGTGGGGCTCGTCGCGTCCGGCATGGTGACGCTCGTGCAGGCCGTCAGCGTGATCATTGGCGCGAACATCGGCACAACGGCGACCGTATGGGTCGTCGCCATCGCGCCTTCGCCGGAGCTGGTCGGGCTCGTCGGGCTGGCCGTGGGCGGGCTTTTCTACTTCTTCGTGCGGCGCGAGGCCCTCCGCAACCTTGGCCTCGCCGTGCTCGGCCTCGGGCTGGTGATGCTCGGGTTCTACTTCATGTCCAAGGGCGTGTCGCTGGCCAGGGGCAGCGAGTCGGTCCGCGGCGCGTTCGAGGCGCTTTGCGCGGACTCTGTCGCGGACGTCGCCCTGGTCGCCCTGCTGGCGATCGCCATCTCGGCGGTCGTGCACTCGGCGGCCACGATAGCGATCGCCATGACGCTGGCCGCCCAGGGTCTCATAACATACGAGACGGCGATCGCGGCCCTCTTCGGCGCGAACATCGGCACGACCGTCACGGCGTGGATTGCGGCGGTTGGCGGAAACTCCGGCGCGCGGCGCACCGCGCTCGCGCATACGCTCATGAATGTAATCGGCTCGGTCGTGTTCCTGCCTCTCGTGCTGCCCGTGCTGGCGCCGATGGGCAAGGCGCTGTTCCCGCACTGGGACGTCGTGACCGAGACGGCGAAGGGCCCGGTCCTGCTCGGGATCATGGCGCCGATCGCCGCGACGGACACCGTGTTCTCCATCCTGCGCGGCGCGCTGACACTCCCGTTCGTGAAGCCGTTCGAAAGGCTGCTCGTGCTGCTCGTCCCCGGGCGGGGCGAGGAGATGCCGCACCTCTCGGCGCTGAAGTTCGGCGTGAAGGTCTCGCCTGTCATAGCGTGCGACCAGGCGCTCGTCGAGGTGGACTTCATGAAGGCGTCGGACGAAGACCTGCTCTCCTGCGCGCGGAAGGTGATCGCCGGCGAGTCGGACGAGGCCGTGGAGCGCCACATAGTGCACCGCGAGGCGATACTCGACAGGGTGCAGAAGGAGGTTACCGAGTTCCTCGGCTCGATCATGACGAAGCGCCTTCCGCTCAACGTCTCCGAAAGGGCACGGCGCCTGCTGCGCCTGACGGACGAGCTGGAGTCGGTCTCCGACGAGTGCGCCCAGGTCCTGAAGGTTGTCGGCAGGCTCCGCCGGGAGGGGCAGAGGATGTCCAGCCCGTCGGTCGCGCTGCTGCTGAAAGTCCACGACCGCGTGGCGTCCTTCGCCGCGCGCATCACGCCCCTCATCTGCTCTCCGCGCGTGCCGTTCGACCTGGCTGATGTCCAGGTGGAGTCGAAGGGGATCCACGAGTTCATCCTGGAATGCCGCCGCACGCAGCTCGGAAGGGTCGGTCCGGAGGACCCCGGCTCGTCGATCCGCGTGCTGTGCGAGCTGGACATCATAAACGCATACGCGCGGATACGCTCCTACTACCTCAACTGCGCCGAGACGCTCGCCGGCGGCAAGCGCTGACCTCAAGGCGCGTTCCCGTGGACGCGGCAGAGACAACAAGAAAAGGAGACAACTCGATGAAAGGCGATCAGACGATGGGGACGGTCGTGCGCGCCGTCGTTCCGGCGCTTGCGGTGCTATGCGCCACGGCGGCTGTTGCCGCCAACGACACCGCGCGCGAAGAGCCGGAGAAGTACTGGAACTTCCAGGAGCTTTCGGCGGTGCCTTCGTTTCGCGAGGTGCCGTTCCCAGAAGCGCAAAGCGAGAAGCTGCGCCCGCTGCTCGTCTCCGGGAAGGGGCCGGGCGGTACGAACGCAGAGTTCTTCGTGTACTACGCCGTGCCGGAGGGCAAGGCGCCGGCGGCAGGCTGGCCGGGCGTAGTGCTTGTGCATGGCGGCGGCGGGACGGCGTTCCCCAGATGGATACGCGAATGGCAGGATCTCGGGTTCGCGGTCATTGCCATGGACTGGTACAACCAGTATCCCGCCCCTGGCATTGCGCTTTCCAACAAGACGGACTTGGCGCGCGTCCCGCTGCCGGGCGGCAAGCGCCAGGACCACGTCGCGAACGTCGCCAACATGGTCCTGTCGCATTCGCTGCTGAGGTCGTTTCCCGAGGTCGACGCCGGGCACACGCTGTTCGTCGGCCTTTCGTGGGGCAGCTGGTACGGCGGCTGCGTGGCGGCGGTGGACAGCCGGTTCCGCGGGGCGATAATGATTTACTGCTGCGACTACAAGGAGAACAAGTCGACGATTGTCAACGGGCGCTTTCTGCACGCGGCTAAGGTGCCGATGTGGTGGTCGGTGTCGACCAACGACCAGAACGTCACGCCCGACACGTCCAACGCGGGCTTCGAGGAGTGCGCCAGGTTCGACGGCTGCTCCATCGTCAACCGCCTGCCGCACTCGCACATCGGCTTCTCGTTCCCGTCCGTCCACAAGATGGCCAGGTACTACGGCGGCGTCGGAAAGCGCCTGCCGAACCTCGGCGAGGTCGCCTTGAAGGACGGCGTCGCCCGCGCGAAGATACTCGACCGCGGCGACGGCATCGCCTGGGCGAAGATCGGCTACACGACCGAGACGAAGGAGAAGACCCATCTCTGCGAATGGCGCTACGCCGACGCCGCGATCGAGGGCGACGAGGTCGTCGCGACGGTCCCGGAAGGTGCCGTCAAGTTCTACCTAGCCGCATACGAGAAGGAGTCGCTCTACCACGACATGTGCGGCACGACGAAGTTCGTGACCGTCAGGCGCTGAGGCCGGTATATATTTGATATAATACCTGCATGACGAGAAGCGCAGAGGCGTGGGCGAAGTTCCTGGCGACGCGGATCGTCGGCCTCGTGGCCGACGCAGCCGTGCTGGCCGCCGCCTACTGGGGGGCGGTCGTGCTCCGGTTCGACTTCCACGCGCCGCGCTGGGGATGGCGCGCCGTGGCGCTCTCCTTCGTGACCGTCGCGGTGGTCCAGATCGTCGCGCTGATTGCCTGCGGCTGCTACAGGATGGCCTGGCGGCGGCTTTCCCGCGGCGACCTTCCGCGCTACTTCCTCGCCGCGGTCGCGGCATGCGCCGTCCTCACCGCGCTGCGCTACCTGACGCCGATGGACGAGTTCCTGCACGTCCGCCCGCCATACTCCGTCACGCTCATAACTTCGCTGCTCGCCGCGCTCGGCCTCGTTGGCTGGCGAATCGCCTGGAGCGCCTACGCCGCATCGCGCGTAAAGGTGGACGACCTCCTCGAGCGGAGCGTCCGGCGCATGGACGGCACGATCGCCGCGCGCTTCCTCCGCGGCAAGACGGTGCTGGTGACCGGCGCGGGCGGCTCCATCGGCTCGGAGATCGTGCGGCAGGTCGTGAGCGCCGGCCCGAAGCTCGTTCTGATGGTGGAGCGCGGCGAGAACGCGCTCTACGAAATCGACCGCGAGCTGCGCCAGAACGGCGTGACCGTTCCCTTCAAGACGCTGATGGTGGACATAAACGACCGCGAGCGCATGGAGGACGTCATGTCGTTCTACCGCCCCGACGTTCTCCTGCACGCGGCCGCCTACAAGCACGTGCCGATGGTGGAGCAGAATCCGCGGGAGGGCGCGCGCAACAACACGGAGGCGACGCGCTCCATCGCAGAGCTGGCCCTGAAGTACCGCGTCGCCAGGTTCGTGCTGATCTCCACCGACAAGGCCGTGAACCCGGTGTCGGTGATGGGCCGCACGAAGCTCGCCGCGGAGCGCGCCATCCTCGCCCTGAACGCCGCCGACGCGCCGACGTCGTTCTGCGCGGTGCGCTTCGGCAACGTGCTCGGCTCGTCGGGCTCCGTCGTGCCGCTTTTCCGCGAGCAGATCGCGAACCACCGTCCCGTCACCGTGACGCACCCGGACATGAAGCGCTACTTCATGACGGTTGAGGAGGCGGTCGGGCTCGTCCTGCAGGCGGCGAGCCGCGACGAGAAGGCCGTCTACACGCTGGACATGGGCGAGCCGGTGCGCATACTGGACCTTGCCGAGGACATGATCCGCCAGGCCGGCTACAAGCCGTATGTGGACGTCCCGATCGTGTTCACCGGCATTCGCCCCGGGGAGAAGCTCTTCGAGGAGCTCGACATTTCAGAGAAGTCCGCGTACAAGACGGACATGGCCCGCATCTACGTCACGAAGACGTCCTGAAGTCCACGGCTGCGCGGGCGTACTTTCGCGGATGCGGTAACCGGGAAGCCGGGGCGGATTCAAGCGCGGCGGGCCGGGATATGGTATAATCTGCGGCATGGAGAAGACGAGGCCAATACTGTACGGCGTGTCGGACTATGCCGAACTGCGCAGGAGGAACGGATGGTTCATCGACCGCACGGCGAAGATCCGCGACCTGGAGGCTACGCATTTCGCAGTGTTCCTGCGTCCGCGCAGGTTCGGCAAGTCGACGCTTACGGCGATTCTGCAGGCGTACTACGACGTTCGCTATGCGGATCGGTTTGACTGGTTCTTCTCGGGAACGGACATCGGCGCCAGCCCGACCGAGGAGCGTGGGAAGTACCTGGTCCTCAAGTTCGACTTCGCGGCGGTCTCCAAGGACATGGCGAAGGTGCAGGGCGACTTCGACTACAAGACGTCGCTCAGGTGCGACGACTTTGCGCGGAGCTACGCGGACATCCTCCCGAAGGGTCTGCCAGAACGCATATTAAAGGCGCCAGACATAGGAAAGAAACTTGCGGAGATAATGTCCGGGCTTCGGGGAAGCGGACTCGACCTGTACGTCATCATAGACGAATACGACAACTTCACCAACACGATCCTCGCCGAGAGCGGGCACGGAGCGTACGAAGCGCTGTGCCACGGCGACGGCTTCTTCAAGCAGTTCTTCACCGACCTGAAGGTGCTGACGACCGATCTCGACGCGCCGTTGAAGCGCCTCTTCATTACGGGCGTTTCGCCCGTGACGATGGACGACGTGACGAGCGGCTTCAACATAGGCACGAACATCTCGCTCGATCCGCAGTTTGCGGACCTCACCGGCTTCCGCCACGAAGACCTCCGCGCGATTTCCGACTACTACGCGGCGGAATGCGGCTTCGACGGCGAGAGGGCGTACCAGACCGCGCTTACGTGGTACGACAACTACCGATTCGGCAGTTTCGCCGCGCCGCCGATCGCCAACACGACCATCGTGCTGTCGTTCTTCAGCTACCTATGGCGTACGAAGCAG
>JAFRBA010000132.1 GCA_017405115.1 Kiritimatiellia bacterium | reverse complement strand
CGCGTCGCGGCGCTTCTCGTGGCCGGCGGGCAGGGCTCGCGCCTCGGCTACGACGGCCCGAAGGGCTGTTACTCCATCGGGCCCGTGACGGGCGCGCCGCTCTTCTACTTCCACGCCCGCAAGATACTCGCCCGCTCGCGCCGCTACGGAGCGTCCATTCCGTTCTACGTGATGACGAGCGAGGCCAACAACGCGGCGACGGTCGCGTGCTTCAGGGAGAACGGATACTTCGGGCTGGACCCGAAGGACGTGTTCTTCTTCACGCAGGGCATGTGGCCCGGGATGACGAAGGACGGCAAGATCATCCTCGACGCGCCGGGGCACGTCTTCATGTCCCCCGACGGGCACGGCGGCCTACTCGCGGCCCTCAGGAAGTCCGGCGCGCTCGACGACATGAAGCGCCGCGGCATCCGCTCGGTGTTCTTCTTCCAGGTCGACAACCCGCTCGTGGAGGTCGCAGACCCAGCGTTCGTCGGCTACCACGTCATGAACAAGTCGGCATACTCGCTCAAGCTGTGCGCAAAGCGCGACCCGAAGGAGAAGGTCGGCATGCCGATGCAGTTCGGCAAGTCGTTCCGCATGGTCGAGTACACCGAGATGACGGACGAGCAGTGCAACCGCCGCGCGAAGGACGGCTCGCTCTATTTCCTCTACGGGTCGCCGGCGATACACGTGTTCGACCGCGCGTTCCTCGCTCGCGAGGCCGCGAAGGCGATGCCCCTGCACCTCGCCTTCAAGAAGATACCGACCCTGGTCGGAGGCAAGGTCGTGAAGCCGTCCGAGCCCAACGGATACAAGTTCGAGAAGTTCATCTTCGACATACTGCCGAACGCGCCGCGCGCGGCGTTCCTCGCCTTCGACCAGAAGGACGAGTTCTCGCCCCTCAAGAACGCAACAGGGGCCGACTCGCCGGAGACGTGCAAGGCCGACCTCCGGGCGAAGTGGGTGCGCGCCCTCGCGGAGGCGGGGGTGTCCGTGCCGCCGGGGCTTCCGGTCGAGATCGACCCGGCGTATGCGCTCGACGCCGTGGACGTCAAGTCCAGGGGACTGCTTCTGACCCGATAGGCGGGCGAATTTGTGGTATAATACAGGCATGAAAATTTCAGGCACGATTACGGCCATGGTCACTCCGTTCGCCAAGGACGGCTCGGTGGACTATGGCAGGCTGCGCGACATCGTGGACGCGCAGGTCGCCGGCGGCGTGGAGGGGATCTGCGCGGTCGGCACGAGCGGCGAATCGCCCACGCTGACGCACGAAGAGCATCACAAGGTCATCGAGAAGACCGTCGAATTTGCCGCAGGGAAGGCGCTGATCGTCGCCGGCACCGGGGCGAACTCCACCGCCGAGGCCGTCTCTCTCACGAAGGCAGCCATCGCGGCGGGCGGGTCCGACGCCTGCCTCCAGGTGACGCCCTACTACAACAAGCCGAACCCCGAGGGCCTCTACCGCCACTTCATGACGGTCGCCGACCTCGGCCTGCCGGTGATCCTCTACAACGTGCCCGGCCGCACCGGGCGCGAGATACCGCTTGACGTGGTGGCGCGCCTTGCCGCGCATCCGAACGTCGTCGCAATCAAGGAGGCCGCCGGCTCGGTCGACCGCGTAAGCGCCATAAAGGCGATCCTCCCCGACTTCACGGTCCTTTCGGGCGACGACTCGCTGGCGCTGCCCATGGTGTCCGTCGGCGCGGAGGGCGTCATCTCCGTCGCGTCCAACGTGATTCCCCGCGAAATGGGCGACATGGTGCGCCTCGCGCTCGCCGGCGACTTCGTCGGGGCCAGGGCGATGCACGCGAAGTACTACGCCCTCTTCCGCGACCTTTTCATCGACGTCAACCCCGTCATGGTCAAGGAGGCCCTCGCCATGATGGGACGCATCGAGCGCGTATTCCGCCTGCCGCTCTGCGAGACTACGGACGCGAACCTCGCGCGGTTGCGCGCGACTCTTGAAAGGCTCGGGCTCGTCTGATGCGCGTCGGATTCGGCTACGACTCCCATGTCTTCGAGCCGGGGAAGCCCCTCGTCCTCGGCGGAGTCCTCGTTCCCGACTGCGACGGACTGAAGGCCCACTCGGACGGCGACGCGCTGATCCATGCGGTGATCGACGCGCTCCTCGGCGCGGCGGCCCTCGGCGACATAGGCTCCCACTTCCCCGACACGGACGAGCGCTGGAAGGGCGCGGACTCCAGGGAGCTCCTGCGACGCGCCGCCTACGAGCTGCGCTGCGCCGGGTACAAGATCGAGAACGTCGACGCGACGGTGATCTGCGAGCGCCCGAAGCTCCGCCCGTTCGTCGACCTGATCCGCGCGTCGCTCGCCGAGCTGATGGGCGTCGGCGTCGGGCGCGTCTCGGTCAAGGGCAAGACGAACGAGCAGATGGACGACGTCGGCGCCGGTAAGGGCGTAGCCGTCCATGCAGTCGCGCTGCTGGCATAGAACTCTCAACGAAAGGAACACAACCATGACGATGAAACATATGTTGTCCGCCGCCGTCGCGGCCTCCGCCTGCGCGCTCTTCGCCACGTCTACGCCGGAAGGCTGGACCGACGACTTCGACGCCGCCAAGGCACAGGCGAAGTCAGAGGGCAAGCTCCTTCTCGTGGACTTCTCCGGCAGCGACTGGTGCGGCTGGTGCAAGAAGCTGGACAAGGAGGTCTTCGCCACGCCCGAGTTCCTCGCCGGCGTGAAGGACGACTACGTCCTCGTGATGGTCGATTCGCCGAGCAACAAGTCGCTCCTCTCCGACAAGGCCAAGGAGCAGAACCCGAAGCTTGTCAACAAGTACAAGGTGTCCGGCTACCCGACCGTGCTGATCATGGATTCAGAGGGCGAGGTCGTCGAGAAGACCGGCTACCGCGACGGCGGACCCCAGCCGTATGTCGAATACCTGCAGGCGGTGAGGAAGGCCGCGGCGAAATTCCTCGTGCTCCGCTCCGAAATCGCCAATCTCAAGAAGGGCGATCCCGCGCGCCTTGCGAAGATCGACGAATTCCTGTCGGGGCTCGACAACGAACAGCTCGAGAGCCGCGCGGAGCTGGCCGACGAGCTGCTCGCAAACGACCCGGACGGGACGTACGCCGCGAAGTATCCGGTCATATCGGTTGTGAAGCCGGTCAAGGAAAGGCTGCGGAAAGTCTTCTCGGGACTGAATGCCGAATTCTCAAAACGCATTTCCGACGCGGCGAAGAAGGCGGGCGTCAAGCGCATGGACCTTTCGCGTGAGAAGCAAGACGAAGTCCGCAAGGAGGTGGACGTTCTCGCCTTCGAGCGGCTGACGGCCTTCAGGTCCGAGGTCGCCGACGCCATTGCCAAGGCCCCCGAGTCCGTCAAGGGCGAATTGAAGACCATAGACGACCAGGTCGCCGGCGTCCTCAAGAACATCAAGAAAGACTGACTGCGATGATGAACGTCTACAACTCCCTCACGAGAAGGGTCGAGGAGCTCAAGCCCCTCGAAGGCAACACGATTCGGCTGTACACCTGCGGGCCGACCGTCTACAACTTCGCGCACATCGGCAACTTCCGCGCCTACGCGTTCGAAGACATACTCCGGCGCGTCATCCAGTTCAACGGAATGAAGATCCGCCAGGTGATGAACCTCACGGACGTGGACGACAAGACGATCCGCGGCGCGAACGCCGCGGGCATCGCGCTCACGGACTACACGAAGACGTACAAGGACGCGTTCTTCGCCGACCTCAAGAAGCTCAACATCCAGCCCGCCGAGGTCTATCCGGCGGCGACCGACCACATCCCCGAGATGATCGCGCTCGTGCAGAAGCTGATGGAAAAGGGCGTCGCCTACCAGAGCGAGGACGGCTCGGTCTACTTCAAGGTCCGCGAGTTCCCGGGCTACGGAAAGCTCGCCCACATCGACTTCGACAACCAGCGCACTGGGCTGCGCTGCGCGGCGGACGAGTACGACAAGGAGAACGTCGGCGACTTCGCGCTCTGGAAGGCGTGGGAGGAGTCCGACGGCCCCGTCGGCTGGGATTCCCCTTGGGGCAGGGGCCGGCCCGGATGGCACATCGAGTGCTCCGCGATGTCGATGAAGTACCTCGGCGAGACTTTCGACCTGCACACGGGCGGAATCGACAACCTCTTCCCCCACCACGAGAACGAAATCGCCCAGGCGGAGGCGGCGACCGGCAAGGAGTTCGTCCGCACATGGATGCATTGCGCGCATCTCCGCGTCAACGGCGAGAAGATGTCCAAGTCGGCCGGCAACTTCTTCACGCTGCGCGACATCGTGGAGAAGGGCTACACTGGCCGCGAGATCCGCTATGTCCTCATCAACGCGCACTACCGCTCTGGCCTCAACTTCGCCTTCTCCGCGCTCGAGGACGCGAGGAAGTCGCTGGCCCGCATTGACGCTTGTGTTGACCGCTTGGCTCAAGTCGCGAAAACATCCTCCTCGGGAGCCTCTGCGGCTACGCCGCTGGTGCCTGGTGCCTGCGCGCCTTCGGCGCTGGTGCAAGGTGCGGAGAAGTGCCTTGTGGAATTTACGGATGCGGTGAACGATGACTTGAATCTGCCATGTGCGTTCGCCGCGCTGTTCGACCTTGTGCGCCAGACCAACGGCGCGGCGGCCGACATGACCTCCGACGAGGCAGGCGCCGTCCTGGGCGTCTTCCGCAGGATGGACGAAGTGCTGGGGGTGATCTTCTTCGAGAACGAGAAGAAGGCGGAGGAGATCCCGGACGAAATAAAGGCGATGCTGGCCGAGCGCGCAGAGGCGAGGAAGGCGAAGAACTGGGCGGAATCGGACCGTCTGCGCGACGCGATCGCCGCCGCCGGCTGGCTGGTCAAGGACTCCAAGGAGGGACAGACATGCACAAGGAAGTGAAGACGTCTGCGGAGCTTGACGCCGCGACTGCAACGGGCAAGGTTCTCGTCGACTTCTGGGCCACGTGGTGCGGGCCCTGCCAGATGATGGGGCAGCGCATCGCGGCCGAGCTCGAGCCGGCATTCCCCGACATATCGGTGGTGAAGGTCAACGTCGACGAGGCGCCTGAGCTGGCGGCGAAGTTCGGCATAATGTCCATTCCCGCGCTCTTCTGCTTCCGCGACGGGGCGAAGGTGGCCGAGTTCGTCGGCGTCACCGACTGCCGCGATATCGCCGCCGCGTTTCAATGAGCGGCCCCCTTGTTTAGGCTGTCCGCCGAGGAATGGGATAACTTGAAATGCCAAATTGGCATCTCAAGTTGGGGCGACGACAAGACCTTCAACGCCCAGTATCCGAAACTCGCCGTCCGCTACAACGAAACCTTACACGACCGCTTCCTTATCATAGACGACAAGGAACATTACCTGATTCGCTTATAACTTTCCTTGATGATGTCATTTAGTCCCAACATTGACATCCTTGTCCCAATTGTGCTATACTATCTGCGACAATTGAGAGGGTTAGAAAATGAAGAAGTCTAATATAATAAATTTGATTCGATATCATTCCGAAAAGAATGAAGCAGGGTTTCGTTCCGAAGCGTACGAAATCGCGCGGGAGTTTGACCGCGCAGGGGATACACAGATTGCAGCCTATATCATGTCGCTTCTTTCAACAGCTGATTCAATGATTCCGCAGTCGATTGAATCTGAGTCGCCTTTCCTCGACAAGGTCGTTGTTGAGACCGATATGCTTTTGTTGCCGGATTCAGTCAAGAGGGATATTTTAGGCATCGTCAATGCGGTAAACCATCGTATAGGCATCAACAAATTCTTGTTTGAGGGTTCGCCGGGCACGGGTAAGACAGAAGCCGTCAAGCATCTTGCTCGAATACTTAAGCGTGAATTGTTTAGTGTCAACACCACAGTTCTCGTTGACAGCAAGCTGGGTCAGACGGCAAAAAATGTTGCCTCGCTTTTTAAGGAGATCGAGAGTTTCACCTGTCCAGAACGGGTACTTGTCCTTTTTGACGAGATTGATGCCCTTGCGCTTGATCGCACAAACCCAAATGACCTTCGAGAGATGGGGAGGGCCACCACTGAGGTATTGAAGGGGCTGGACGGCCTCAATGCCAACGTCATGCTTGTTGCGACTACAAATCTTTTCAAGTATTTTGACCGCGCATTGACGCGGAGGTTTGATTTCGTCGTAAATTTCGACTGTTATACCCAAGACGATTTGATGGCGATAGCCGAACGCATGCTGGCCAAATACCTGAGCAAGGTCACATTGGCGACGCATGACATTCGCCTGTTCAAGAAGTTGATGAGGCTCTTGGAAAAGATTCCACATCCAGGTGAGCTGCAGAATCTTATCAAGACATCGGTCGCGTTCAGCGATCCACGTGATGGCAGCGATTATTTTCGTCGCCTCTTCCGTGCCATCTGCGAAGGAAAGGAGAAAAGCGCGGAGGAACTGAAGGCGGCAGGGTTCACCGTGCGGGAGATCGGCATACTCCTTCAGAAATCAAAGAGCGGTATCGGACGTGAGTTGCTTGCCGACAAGGAGAGCGTGGGATGAATCCGATATTGGAATTGAAGGGCGGAATGCGCCCGGTCAAGAATGAAGGTGGCGGTGGTGGCGTGAGCTTCCCGAAGGACTTCCGTTTTCATGTGTCTGCGGTGGATCGGTTGATCGCACGTCTGACAGAAGTGCATCAGTATTGGTCTTCTGTTGATCGTGGCATTGCCAAGGCGCTCGTGAACGTTCATTATAAACGCGTCGTTCCGAAGACGGGACGGATATCGGTTTTGCTTGCCGAAAAGAGCTGTTCACAGGCGGAGGCCATCCGAGGCGCAAAGTTTGAAACTCTGTACGATGCTGACGGCAAGGCCTATCATCGTCATGTGTTTACGCATTACGTTGAAGTTGAGACGATTGCCCGGACGCTGAAGCAGTTGCATGAATTCAAGTCGGCTCTAGACACGTGCTTCAAGGGCAATGTGGGGTATAAGGACACGGAGGACGTAAAAACGGGCGTCCGTGATGCCGGACAGTTTTCGAAGACGATGTTTTGCCGTCTCTTGAAGGACGTCGATTCCATTGCTGATTTTTCCTATCCAAAGGATACAACGGTCTTTGAGGGCGAGTCGGTAATTTCAATCTACGACCTCAATACGGATACAAAGCAGTTGATGCTCAACTTTGGCGTACAGATCAACGACGACCGTATCTACAACAAGACGACGCTTCGTCTGACACTTGACGAGATTCAGAAGATACAGAAGAACGCACCGTTCCTGATATCGATGGGCGTTTCGGACATCAACGAGATGCCGCCAGTTGATGAACAAAGCACGTCGCAGACGGATTTGCCGTTGTTTGCAAGCACATATCCCAAGCCCAAAGGCGAGCCGATTGTCGGCGTGATCGATACGCAATTCGATACGAAGGCCCATTTCGGCGAGTGGGTGACCTTTGAGAACAGGATCACGGACAGGGCAATCCAGCTTGACCATGAGGACTCTGCGCACGGAACGGCGGTTTCGTTCATCATCGTGGATGGTCCCTCGCTCAATCCTGGATTGCAAGACGGTTGCGGTCGTTTTCGGGTCCGTCATTTCGGCGTCGCCACAAAGCATGGGTTTCGCTCGTTTGAAATCATGCAGGAAATACGCCGGATCGTAACCGCGAACAGGGACGTCAAGGTCTGGAATCTTTCGTTGGGCACGGATGCCGAGACGTCGGAGAACTTCATTTCTCCTTCGGCGGCGGAGCTTGATGCACTCCAACATGAGTTTGACGACATCATTTTCGTTGTCGCCGGTACCAACAAGAGACGCGAAGCGGGCGCTGCCACGCTGCGCATGGGGGCACCTGCGGATTCGTTGAACTCCGTGGTGGTCAACTCCGTCGCTTTCGATGACAAGCCTGCATCCTACACGCGGGTGGGGCCGGTACTGTCGTTTTTCTGCAAGCCGGACGTCGCCTATTACGGCGGCGACGGACACCTTTCGGATGAACGGATCAAGGTCTACAATGGCGGGTTGTTGCCGGTTGCTGTTCAGGGTACGTCGTATGCGGCACCGTGGATTGCGCGAAAACTGGCGTACATGATGCACATCATGGGATTTCCCCGTGAAGTGGCAAAGGCGCTGCTCATCGACTCTGCCGCAGACTGGAAACCGCTGGCGGATGTCACGAGGATGGGCTATGGGATTGTCCCCAAACGAATTGAGGATATCTTGCTCTCCAAAGACGGAGAGATCAAGTTCTTCATATTCGGACGGGCGGAAGAGTACGAGATGCGGACCTACCAATTGCCCGTCCCCCTTCAGAATGGCACGTTCCCGTTCTATGCACGGGCGACATTGTCGTATTTCCCATGCTGCAACCGCAATCAGGGGGTTGACTACACCAGCACGGAAATGGATGTCCGGCTGGGGAGGATCGAGAGGAACAAGCAGGGGAAGTACGTTGTACGCGACATCAAGAGGAATCGGCAGGGCGAGGAAAAGTCCCTGTCGAATCTGGAGGAGAATGCACGAAATGAACTGCGCAAGTGGGACAACGTCAAGCACCTCTGCGAGAGAATCCCGGAAAAGCGGAAAGTGGCGAAAGACCGTCTGGATTCCGATTTCTGGGGGTTGAGGGTCATCACCAAGGAACGGGTCAGCGACGGACGCCGCAACGACCTTGCATACGGTGTCGTCGTGACGCTGCATGAGATCAACGGCGTCAATCGCATTGATGAATTCGAAAGCGCCTGCCTCGCCAACGGCTGGCTTGTGAACCGAGTCAACGTGACCGAGCGAGTCGAAATCCACAACAAGGCGGAAGAGGATATCCATTTTGAATCGTGAAGGTCCCACCTTCTACCCGCAATTTGGTATACTACTCCCCAGAGAGCGAATGACGAATGAGAGGCAAATCGACAGATAGCGCGTTAAAGCGCGACATTCTGGAATGGAACGTTCCAGAAGTGTGTGTGCATGTCATTTGAAAGGGAGGAAAGAGTTTGAGTATGGCAAGACAGGATAAAACTGTACGTGCGCCTAAAGCCGCAAGGGATATCTTTGCCGAGTTCAAAGACGACCCCGACCCAGAGGTCCGGCAGCGGGCGAGCAATTGGAGCCTCGCCATCGGCTTGCAGGATGTCGATCTTTTGAGCGTGTCGCAGTTCTTGATTGATACGGCCAAGCGAAACATTCGGGGTGAGATCACGCACGCGGAAGTCGCGCGGCTGATCGAGGAATATCATTCGATGGGCGGACAGCGGAAAGGGCATTGCGACAAAAGCCAGCGTGCTTGAAGTACCCACATGATGCCCGTGTTTTGGTATACTATTGCCGTCAGGAAAATGAGGAAGAAAACCGCAGAAGTCGTACCAGATGGTGCAAGCCGTAAACATGAGGTTTGGAAATGCGAAAGAAAATTGACAGATTGACCATAAAGGGGTTCAAGTCCATAAGGGACTTGAGCAACTTTTCGCTTGGTGACATCAATATCGTCGTTGGCGCGAACGGCGCGGGGAAAAGCAATTTCGTGCAGATGTTCCGCATGGTGCGGAAAATGGTGCGGAAAGACCTCCAGGACTTCATCGCCACGCATGGTGGCGCGGCGGCGTTTCTGCATAACGGTTTGAAAGCGACAAAGTCCATCGAGGCGGAATTCGAGTTCGGCAAGAATTCTTATGGTTTCACATTGACGCCAACAGCAGATGAAACTTTTACTATTGCCGAGCGAAGGGGATATGAGACTTATGGATGGACTGTGTTTAATTCAGGGTCTAAAGAGAGTTGTCTGGCAGATGAGAAGGATGACACTTCCAGATATTACGGAAGAGGTCCTGGTGTTGGACATTATGTATATTATGCGATTTCTGGTTGGGTCGTGTACCATTTCCACGACACGAGCGAGCGTTCGCCGATGCGACAGAGCGAGATCGTGGAGGATTGCGCCTATCTGCGCGAGGACGCGGCGAACATTGCCCCGTTCCTGAAGGCGTTGCGCGAGGATGGGCCTGAGGGCATCAAGAGCTACCGCGAGATCGTGGCCGCCGTGCGGCTCGTCATGCCGTTCTTCGACGACTTCGCGCTCACCCCTGTCCGTTTCGGCCCGGCGGAGAAGGTGAAGCTCACCTGGACGCAGAAGGGCACCGATTATCCGTTCCAACCTTACCACCTTTCTGACGGCGCGATCAGGTTCATCTGCCTCGCTACGGCCTTGCTGCAACCAAGGCCGCCGTCAACGATCGTGATCGACGAGCCGGAGCTTGGTCTTCACCCGCAGGCGATTGCGATCCTTGCGGACTTGATCAAGGCCGCGTCGGCACGGACGCAGGTGGTCGTGGCCACCCAGTCACCTCTTCTTGTCGACCAGTTTGCGGTCGGCGACATCGTCGTCGCGAAGCGCAAGGACGGCGCGACAGCGTTTGAGCGCCTGGACGAGAAGGACTACGCCGCTTGGCTGGAGGATTTCACCTTGGGCGAGCTGTGGGCTCGCAATGTCATCGAGGGAGGTCCCGTACATGAATAGCGAGGTCTATCTTGTCGTCGAGGGCTTGACCGAACAGCTTTTCGTGGAACATGTGCTTGCCCCTTATTGCGCCATGCAGGGGATCTACCTTCATCCCACCCAAGTGCCGAAGAGGGGCGGGAAAGGCGGGGATGTCCGCTTCGAACGCGTGAAGACCTGCGTGGGCAATTTCCTCAAGCAGCGCAGCGACACGCGCGTGGGAACGTTCGTTGACTACTACGGACTCGCAGCTTGGCCGAAACTGGAAGAAGTCAGGTCTACGCAGGGGTTGTCGCCCGCAGAGATCGCAAAGCGCCTGAACGATGCGGCAATGGAGGAGTTGTGCGGCGCCCTGCCTGCGATCAACGTTGCCGACCGCTTTGTGCCGTTCATGGCCGTACACGAATTCGAGGCGTTGCTCTTCAGCGACGCGGGGGTTCTTGCTGCATCATTGGGAGTGGATATTGCCGCTGTCAATCACGTGCTACAGGAATACGGTTCGCCAGAGAAGATCAACACCCGTCCCGACAAGATACCCTCTCGGCATCTTGAGGTCTGGACGAACGAGCGTTACATGAAAACGGTTCAGGGAATCGCCATCGCCGGCAGAATCGGCATCGACCAAATGCGCGCGGCCAATCCAAATTTCGACGACTGGCTCACGCGGTTGGGGTGCAACAGGGAGTCATGAAAGAATCGAAACCGTTGTCACCGTGGAAAAACTGATGCAATCCGAAGCGAAAGACATTGGCGACCTCGACCGCGACATCCTGGAATGGAACGTTCCAGAAGAGGTGCTTGCGGTTCTGCTGAAGGACCGATCGACGGGCCGCAATCTCATCTGGGCGACGGATGGCTATGTCGCACAGGAGTGTAATGCTGCGAGAGTCACGAGTGTTGTAGATGATTTGGTATAAGAGGATCAGCTATAATAGTTGACAGGAGGTAAGCGAATGGCAAATGAAGTTGAAGTGCAGACAAAGAACGGCGAGACCAAAGACTTGCAA
Source organism: Kiritimatiellia bacterium (assembly GCA_017405115.1). The sequence goes on along the minus strand of JAFRBA010000132.1, from coordinate 11,302 downwards.
TTATTCGATCCGTTGAGTAAGCCGAAGAAATTGGTTGTGGCGGTATTCGTCATTGGCATGGTTGCTGTTATGGTCTTGGCGTTTGCAGCGTTTCATTGGTTATACACGGAGTATTTTAATTTCACGGCAACTAAAGCCGAAAGGATGCAGGAACTTTCTGACATAAAGGCGCGGTGTGCTGAAACGGAACGCGAAAGCCAGAAACGGATACTTGCAGCAGCGGATGAGTTTTCACGGAAGCAGACTGCCAATGAAGAATCTTTCAAGAAACGCAATAGAGAACTTGAAGAAGAGCTTACTAGAAAGAAGCAAGACTTCGCAACTCTCATAAAAGGTTTTAAGGAGAGATTCGACGCAACGACAAACGAATTGGCAAGTGCAATTCAGACTCAAAATTCGGAGTTGCAGCGATTGATGAAAGCGAAAGAATCTCTTGCGGACATGTCGCGGCAATACGAATCCACTAGCAATGCCCTCGCCAGAGCTAGAGATGAGCGAGACAAGGTAATGCGTCTTGCGCGTGAGGCGCAAGACACTTTTAATGAATGGAATGGTAAGATCGGAGCCGCGAAATCGGAACTGTCACGAATTGAAACGGAGAAAGTTTCGTTGCAGAATGAGTTGCAGAAACTTGAATCATCCACTAATAACGCAGCGCTCTTTTTGTCTGCCTTACGTAATGAAGAGAAGATTGGCAGGGGCCGATTGGTAGCACTTGCTGCTGAACTTCAAACCGCCTCGAATGCGCTGACAACTGCTAACGCAACTCTATCTGACCTTCGCACGGACATCGTGACGAAGACGTCAGAGCGGAAGATTGCGGAAACGGCAAGGGATGATGCAGCTAAGGCGCTAAAGGATGCCGAGAGGAAGCGTGACAACGCGCAAGACGAATACGAAGTTGCAGAAAACAAGCTGGAGCAAATGAGAGGCGAACTGGAAAAGATGGCTAATGCCACAAACAATGCCGTAATAAAACTTGAACAAATCAAGGGGACAATAGAAGTACAAAAAGCAACGATGCAATCGGCTCGTATTGAATTGCAGAGCATTTCTAACAAAATCGAATTGGCAAACATGCGACTGACTGAGATTGCGCGGCAGACAGAGACGGCAGAACGTGAACATAAAAGAATCTCTTCAGAGACGGCGCGATGCGAGAAGGATAAAAATGAAGCACTTGACAGTAAGCGCGAAGCGGAGTCGTTGCGCGACAAGGCAGTTTCCGAAAAGGAACTTGCCGAGAAGAGATTAAAGGAACGCAAGCCGGAGATTGAGGCACAGATTGCTGAAATGGAAAAACGTCTGAGCGCTCTTAAGAAAGAGGTCTCGAAAGCGGAGCAAAAGAAAGCTGATGGCGATCAGACGAAAGGAGAAACGAAATGACAAATCAGTTCTTTGCGACAATGGTGCTTGATCCGTTCGTCGTTTACATCGTTGGAATGTCTCTCGTAATCGGGCTTGCAGTAATTTTCTTGTTATCGCTCCGCTACTACATCAAGGCAAAAGACCTTGCGCCACGATTGCAGACGATTAAGACTTTGGAGGATGTCATTGCTAGATTGCAAAAGGAAATCCTCGAAAAGGAACAAAAGTTAAGGGACCTCCAGCCTAAAGTTGTAGAAGCAGAATTGAAAATAGAACGTGGCAAGCAGGCGGAAGAGTGGCTTGAGAAGGCGAAAGAAGAAATCGAAACCACCCAGAAGCTACTTGCGGCTATTCGTGAAGAGTTTGAACGTGCCAAGGTTCAGCTTGAAGATTTGAAACGACAGATTTCTGAACGTCAGCAACAATTGGTGGAACTTGAAAAGAAAGCTGTAGAGGCAGAGAAGTCGATTGAGGACTTACGCAAGGAGAACGGCGAACTGACAGTCCAGGTTCCGCGTCTCCGCGCTGAAAAAGCCGAAATAGACAAGGAAGTAGAATCGGCCAAAGCGGAAAAGGAAAAACTCGAAACGGAGCTACGGAACCTTTGCGAAAAAGTCGCAGAAGCTAAAGGCGAACTTGAACGGTTGAACGGACAAATCGCCTCGAAGAAAGACGAACTCGAGCGTATTACCGAAGAAGTCGGCAAGATGCGAGGCGAAGTCTCCGCCCTGAAGGGCGAGGCTAATGTTGCCCGTGAGGTTATTGCCGAATTGGCGAATCGGCGCAAAGAGCAGGCTGAAAAGTGGAAGAACCTTGATGCTCCTGTCGTGAACGAAGCAACTCTTCGCAAGGCCGCTGAGGAGGTTGACGAAAAGAAGTGGCTTGAAGATTTCACAAATAGCCTTGAACCTCACGGATTCGTGTTTGACGAGCGTGCCATTCGCGCCTTCCACACGGGTCTCAAGTGCGCGACGCACACGCCTCTTGTCGTTCTGGCGGGCATATCGGGGACTGGCAAGAGCCTTTTGCCGGAACTCTACTCAGCGGCACTCGGCGCGAACTTCCTTTCTGTTCCAGTGCAGCCCCGCTGGGACAGCCCGCAAGACCTTTTCGGCTTCTACAATTATATGGAGGGGCGCTATAAGGCGACGGAATTGGCGCGTCTTCTCTGGCAATTCGACATCTATAACAACCCTGCGGCAGAGGAAAAGTGGAAGAGCGGCGGATTGCCGCTTAACTTGGTCTTGCTAGACGAAATGAACATCGCTCGCGTTGAATACTACTTCTCCGACCTCCTGAGCAAGCTGGAGACGAGAAATGGCATCAATGCGGATAAACATGACGAACGGCGCAAGGCGGAAATCGAGTTGGAGTGCAACGCGGCAGACGATGTAAAGGCAATGCGTCGCCTCTTCGTATCGCCGCACACGCTCTTTGTCGGGACGATGAACGAGGACGAAAGCACCCAGATGCTTTCCGACAAGGTCATAGACCGGTCAAACGTCTTACGGTTCGGGAGGCCGGGTATTCTTGCAAACGCAACGGTAGGAACGCAACGCGAGCCTGACAAGAGTGGCTTCGTGGACGAATGGGAAAATGGCAAGCGGCGCCTTTCGGCCAACGTTTGGGACAAATGGTGCGTTTCGTTGGCAACGGCCACAGACGGGCGAGAAGACATGAGATTCCTGCACGACACGCTTCTTCCAGTTGGCGAAGCTCTTGACGGTGCGGGCAGAGCCTACGGATTCCGTGTTGATCAGGCGATGAAGCTCTATGTGCTGAACTACCCTGGTAACTATCGCGAGGCGGTTTCTGATCAGATTGAAATGAAGATTCTGCCAAAACTGAATGGCATGGAGTTGCAGAATCCTTACTTTGCGACAGTGAAACGGGCTCTCTCTGACGCCATCGCCAAGACAAGTGACGCGAAACTGCAAAACGCGTTCGAGGAAGCCTGTCGGCAGGATACAGGGACAACCTTCTTCAAGTGGCGCGGCGTTATGCGATGACAGAGATGGCCCATAGATTCCCGTTTCGCGAGTACCTCCGTCTTCAGGGCGCGATGGCCGCGAAGCCGCCGCAGGATGATGAATACGATGAATTCATTCTGAAGGTCTGGGAGTTTTTTGACCTTCGTGTGCGAGCAGAGGACTATTTCAACGTTCATCCATACGTGGCGAAGAACGCACAAGGGGCATTGCCACTCCCTTGGTGTGAAATCAAGTCAGCGTTTGAAAAATCGGGGCCGCCAGAAACTGTGCTGACACTCATCGCCAAACGGCATTATGGGACGATAGATGCCATTGTCGGAAACATACGCAAGGTGCTTGCGCGGGAGCGTAACAAGGTGCCGATCGGGCGTGTCCAGCAAGTTGATTCGCATTGTTTGCGGTGGCTTACCCGACAGCCGGGCTATTCGCCAATTGAGAAAGCGGGGGCGAGGCAGGAGATTCTGGGCGTTGTGCGCCGCGAAAACTTCGACACGCTTGAAAATCGGGTGCTTAAGGACTTCCTACGACGTTGTCTTGCTTTGTCATCTGTGTATTTGCGTAAGAATGATAAAGTAGAATGGGGGAAAGAAGCGACAATCATCGCGGTTAGGCGTCTCAAGGCACTGTGCATCGGCGCAATGGAACGGCCAGAGTTTGAGAAGGTCAAGGACATATCATCCCTTCCGCAGCCTAACTATGTTCTCCAGCAAGATCGGCTCTACTCGCGGATATGGGACGAATATCTCAAGATTCTTCGAGAAGAAGATGTTGCTGAGCGATTGTGGAATCGTAATGATGAGGTTGCTGACCTTTATAATAAACTGCATGGTAAGATATCCTTGCAATGCTCACCTTGTGCTAAGTATGACACTCCAATCTGGTTCAATCAACTTGACGGACATAATTCCATAGTCGAAAACCCGATATGGGATAACGAACTTCTTGCGACACCAGTCGAAGAGGCAGAAGTGGTGAAAGACGATGTTATTATCATAGATTTGACTTTTCCTTGGGATAACAGAAACGTCTTGATTTGCCCCGACAACCATCCCAACGCACAGCCATTCATCCAGAATCCACATCGACCAAGTCTTGAACCCGGGAAGAAAGTCTATCTTGAAGAAATACTTGCGAACAGGGATGCCGACGCGTTAGTTTCGTACTTTCACCACTTACATGGGATACTTGGTGGTAAGAAATGGGTCGTTTTGGTCCCTGACCATTGGGATGCTGCTTGGCTTGAGCGAATCATTTGTGCTCGACCTCCGGCGTTGTTCGCACGTTCTGACATGTTCCTTCTTTGGCGCAGTGTTGCTGCGGCACTTGGATATCAGATAAAGCAAAGGGAACTATCTAATGGTGAATCGCTTTTGGTTGAAGACGGATATTGCCGCGATAAATACAACGCGATTGCAATTCGATTCATGGATGACGGTAATGGACGAGTCGTGCCGCAAAGAGCATCATTGCGACTTCACGGCGAGGATGCAACAGGGGGCGATGTTCGGTTTATAGTTGAGAGGAACAAGGGCGATAGGGTTGGATTGGCAAAATTGAACCGCCCCAATTCCTTTGGTTGGCGTTTTGGATGTTTGTGCGGTAATGATAGCTTGCTGGTTGATGGCGCAAGAGAATGCTTAAAAAGAATGTCTTGGGGTAAGACGCCGTATTTTGATGAACTTGACTCTTTGGCATTAGTTGTGACCACGCGCGACGAACGGGTCGAGTTCTCAAAACCACTCGTTAAACACACGGAACGGTGGCCCGGTGGGAAAAAGTTTATTACAGATGAGAAGCAATCTGTTGGAACTTTACATTCGGGATCTAGAAACTTGTTGCTATACCTTGCCGAAGGTCAGCCTCGTGAAGATTTGAAGCTCAAAGAATGGAAGGTGGATTTTGACATTGCCACTAAAGATGATGCCGAGATTATGTGCCAGGTAGAAATTACGCCTGGGCAAGGGTTGGCGACAGCTTGTTTTTTCGCATCATTTCTTGAGCGTCCAAAATTGATTGACATAGGCTCGGCAACGCCGTCCGACATGACAAAAGTTCGCATAGAACGCGAATTGAAGCGGCACTTCCCTCCAACAATGCCGTATGTGGAAGCTTGCGAAGAAATTTGGGTAACGATTAAAAGTCAGATTAATGATTTTTTGATAAATGGTAGCGCAATCAACAATGGCCTATTTGCTATGGCGCAAAATTACTGGGGTATTGTGGATCCGTATGCAAAGCCAAGTTCAGGAACACGACGCTATGGCAAGAGCCGTATGTTTGATGCCAATACAATGTCGCCGATTGATAGATTGAAACGCGAAAACGTATTCGGTAACGCAAAGAATAACAGAGTGCCAGACGCTACAAAAAATTATAAAGAGCTATTTAGGGCGTTGGTAACAGCGACCGCTAAAGATTATCGTTACCTTCGACTGCTTGCTTGGACATACCAATTTGACAATCCTGATCTAGAATCTTTACGGAGTTCCCTTTATGAGAAGTACGTCAAAAAAGCGAATCCGTTAGATGCAGTTGAAACCTCTTTTTGTGCAAACAATTTTGGTGATAACGATCCTCGGGTAGGAAAGATACTTGAATGTGCGCTAATGAACATTGCAAGCACAACCCCTAGTGAAAATGATTTGCGATTGGCATACAATTTGATGCAATTCCATCCGGCAGCGCTTTCTGCATGTGATACATTGAGATGCGAAAGTGCGTTTTACGCAATCGTTGACGCTTTTAACAGTTATCCCTTTTACACTTCTCGGAACAGTCTTTTCGCCTACTGGAATCGAAGCACACAAACAACAAAAATGGCTGGGTATTTTATAAAGTGTATGTTGTTTGTTTTGCATCGACGTAGATTTGATCCTGAATGCCTTACAAATCCCCGAGGATGGGTAAGGCAACGTGGTAGGGATGGGAGAGAAACTTTAGTGCCCTATTGTTTGTTGGGGAAGGAAATCCCTGGTTTTACCATAACATTGCAAGCCCATGAAGCGATGCGAAAATCACTTATCGAATATGTAAATGGGCGAGGGAATTTGGAAGGTATCCCAAGTAACTAGAGGTAGAAGATGGCAGAGCCTTGGACAAAATTCAGAAACCTGTGCCGCTACTATGCCGACTGCGTAAAGTACTCGGAACAGAGCCAAGAGTATCTGTTCGCAAATCAGTTGGGGATATCGTTCATGATGCCGCGGCTGCCATACAACTGGCATGTCATGGACGGTGAATTTGTAGTTGCAACATCAAAGGAAGATGTCTTTGTCCGATCCAATCTGCTCAAGGCTTCAGACGAAGAGGAGTTGTTCATTGGCTATCCGCTTCAATCGTTTATTTCGCCCAACGGTGTTGAATGCCTTTCTCCGATCATGATGTTTCCAGTTTCAATCTCGGTGCAAGGAGCGGGGTTTACAACTGGGATAAAGATGGAGATAGATAGGCAGGGCATATCCATAAACCATGACTGGATCGAATACCATATCCCTAAGGCAGATCAAAAGACATTTCAGCGCGCTTGCGAACAGGCAAATGACGAGTTGGGGCGGGTTGATGTAGAACTGGTGTTAAACTACATATCACGGCGTTTGGGTGTCAAAGAGCTTTCGCCCAACTCAATGGCTTTTTCGGTTCGCCACTCGCAATCTGAGAAGGAACTTTTAAATACTGCCGTGTTGTTTGTCGGCAACAAGACCACATATACGAAGAATCTGCTTTCAGAACTACGCCGCATAAGTACAGAACCCGATTCGGTGTTGGACAAAACCGCTCTTGCATACGTGTTTCGCGACCCGCCTCTTCCGAACGATCCCGTTCATGGCGCTGGCGAAGACGAGAAGCGAATCCCTGTATCCTTCACAAAGCGCAGAATGAATGCGGGGCAATTCGAAGCGGTAGAAGAGTCATTGAATCGACCAGTGGTCAAAGTAGTCGGGCCGCCCGGTACTGGCAAATCGTTCATGGCCGTAAACTTGATCGCAAACGAAGTTCTGCATGGTGGGTCTGTTCTTTTCGCAAGTAAGAATCATAAAGCAATTCACGCCATCTTTGATAAGGCACCTGATGCAATTGAAGATTCTGATTTTCCGCTTGTTTCCTTTTGCACTACGCCAGACAATCCCACAAATGCAGATTGGCAGAGATCGCAACAGTCAGTGGATTTGCGTACAGACCTCGTAAAGGCTAGACTTTCGAAAGCGTATCGGCAGCAAGATGCCCCCACAGAATCCATGATCAATGATGTTTCATGGTCTGCCAAGCTCGGTGTCGCATTGTCGCAATACCGGGATGCAGAATCGCACATCGAACGCTATCAATATTTACGGAAGGCAATCTCGGGCTTTGAAAGGCTGCTATCGGACTTAAACGAACATATCAAATCTCTTTCAGTTGATAAGCGCGATAGTGCCGAAATAATGTCACTGCTTGAGCAGGTCAATGTGGCATTAAGCGCGGTACCTAAACGCAATTTCATTGACCGATTGTTTGACGCGATAAAAAGGATATTCGGGCACGATACTTTCCCGAGTAGAGAATTGCGTAAGCAACTTGCAGATGTAGCACCAGACCTTGTCAATGCGTTCGTGTCGCCTAAAACCGTCCGGAAGGAAGTGAGACGAGTGCTGTCGGTATTAAAATGCCGACAAGTTGCCAAACAACTAGAGGCTGCAGACATTGCCGCACTAAAGAAGGAAGAGTCTGAGAGCAATTATGACAATCTGAAGGAAGCGACGAAAAAGGCGTTGCTGGATGCCGAGGCTACCGTACAAGCGGCGTACGTTGAAAAGATGTTGCGCGGCATTTCTACTGTAAATGACACTGAGATAGTTGTAGCAAGATGTAAAAGTGCTGTGGAAGATGTTTTGCGGACGGCATCGTTGCCTTTCATGGCATCTGTAGGCGATGGGAATAAATACGATACAGCGTTAAAGGCGTTCGGCGAATACCTGAGGATATTTCCTGCCTGGGCGGCTACAATGCTTTCGTTGAAACGTGCCGCGCCTTGTCTCCCTGCTGTGTACACGCTTGCAATTATAGACGAGGCTTCGCAATGTGATATTCCACCGATGATACCTGTTCTCTATCGGGCACAGCGTATTGCGATAGTGGGCGATCCTAACCAATTTCCGCCAGTAATCACATTGAAGAAGGGACGTGATCTTGCTTTTAGACGCAAGTACCGCCTGGATGGGGCAGAGTACCGCAAATTTGCTTACGGGGAAAACAATGCCTTTGGAGTGTTATCGCAAAAGGCAATGCTGTTGGACGAACATTTCAGATGTTCAGATGGTATTGCCGAATATTTTAATAGCGAGTTTTACGATCACGGTTTGTGTCTTTGTTGTGAGACAGGTAGGAATGGGAAGTCGGCAGTAAGTGGATTGAAGCCTGGAATGGAATGGATTGATGCTGTTGGCGGCGATGAGGCCGAAATGGAAGCCGCAATGGATTATCTCAAAGGATTGAAGCGTAGTGGATTTTCTGGAACAATAGGTGTGATAAGCCCATTGCGAGATTTGGTGAATAGATTTAAGACATGTGCGGCGGATAACAGATTGGTTCTCCCAAAACAGCTCAACATAGATTCGCAGATCAATACGGCCAATGGCTTCCAAGGCGGAGAGTGCGACGTTATCCTTTTTCTGCTAGGATTGAACGGCAACAGGAAGCATGGGGAAGAATGGTATATAACATCGGCCGATAACAAGTATATTTACAATGTCAGCGTTTCAAGGGCTAAACACTTATTTGTCGCGTTTGGGGACAAAAAGAGAGTCTTTGCCAGTGGTCTGTCGTACATACAGAAGTTGATTCCTGAAGCGCGCCCACCGCGCAAAGTCACAATTGGACCAGGTGAGGAACGTCTGCGGATTGCATTGGAGAGGGCTGGAGTTTTAACAACGCCCCAATATCCAATTGCAGGACGCTATCTTGACTTGGCTATTCCAGAACACAAAATAGATATTGAAGTTGATGGACAAGCCTGGCATCTCGATAGAAACGGCTGCCGTAAAGCTGATGACATCCACAGGGACATTTTGCTTGAAGCATTAGGTTGGCATGTGATTCGTTTCTGGCATCATCAAGTTGTTAATGAGATAGAAGTTTGTGTTAAACGTGTAGAAACAGAATGTCGAGTACAAGGAGTGTCGGCAAGGCAAGGCGGCCATGACGAACCGCCGCCTACAGTCGCCCCTACAGTTACCCCTACAGTCATTTCTGCCTATGGAGTGAAACAATGGCACGACGCAAAGTAAAGACAGAAGAAGAGAAGTCGATTTCCGAAATGGCGGATGAGTCGGCCTGCGAGACGGTGCGCGGTATGCACAATGACGGGAAGTTGACGTCGCAGGGGCGGAGCCTTGCGAAGTTAATGGATCGGATAATGCCTGACGAGAAGGTGGACGAGTGGGGATGGAATCTTTCGCGTAAGGAACGGGCAGCGATAAAGAAACGGGCGGCGAAGAAGAAGGCCGCCGAAGAAAAGAAAAAGGCCGAGGCGCGTGCCCGCGCCGCGTATCGTCGGAAACAGAGGAAGTTTGAAGAGAACGGTTTATTGGAGGGGTTTGCGCAAATCAACTGGTCGTTCATGGCGGCGCGCGACGAGCTGAAGCGGCGCGGGTTTTCGTTGGAGCTGATGAACAAGCTCAAGGGGGATGTCGTGGCGCGAATCTCGCCTTGGAACAAACTGCATCACGCCGACTATGTGGAGTACTTCATCTATCAGTATTACCTTTCGTGCAGCGAGGTACAGATTGCAACGCTTCCCGCCGGCCAGCAGGAACCGGCGAGGAGGGAATGGGCGAAAGTCCTGCTCCCGTTCAAGCGCCGCGAACCGTGGCTGTGACCGGATGCGGTGAAGGTGTGAATGTGGGTATAATTTCAACGGAGAAAAAGACATGAAGAAGGTCGAAAAAGAGTTTGAATGCATAGCCAAGTTCATAAACGAAAGCCGAAATGCGGCAATCGGCCTTATGAACCATGCGTCCCTTTCCACATACTGGACTGTCGGCGCGTATGTGTCGCTGCGGACAAAGAGCGGCAGTTGGGGCGATAGAACAGTGGATGCTTTGTGCGACTATCTAAAAACGCGGCATCCTAAACTGCGTGGGTTCAGCCGCCGCCAGATATATAACATGATTGCATTCTATGACACATACTCGTCGATTGAATTCAAGAATATCTTTGACCGGCTTCGGCTTGATGAATTTGTGCAGTCAGCGACTGCACAAATTGAAAACGATGCCGTTGTGCATTCAGCGGCTGAAGGAATCGGGCATGCCGTAATTGTGCAGTCACTGACTGCACAATTAGAACGGCACAGGAGAAGGAAATGACAGCGGCTGGCATTGCCAGATTACAGGACGGACGGGTGACGCCGGAGAATGTTCGCCCGCGTGCGAAGAATCCCATCATCGCAGGGTTCTTCAGGGAAATCGGCCGTGCGGATCGACTCGGTTCGGGAGTCCGCAATCTTTACAAATACAGTAAGAACTATGGCGGGGCTGATCATGTCTTCACCGAGGGCAACAACTTTGTCATATCCGTTTCGCTGAAAAAGCTGGATCCAATTCGCTTCCCATTTGAAAAACCGCACATTGGGGAAGGAAAACAGCCGATTGGAGATGAAAAACAGCCGATTGGCGTGGAAAAACAGCCGATTGAGTCCAAGAAACAGCCGATTGAAGAGGCCTTGTTGGGGCTTAAGTTGACTCGCCCGACCTATGCCAACATGATGAAACTTTATAATGAGTTTAGGAGTGGCGAGAGGGACAGACCCAATTTGTGGAGTAGAAATGGTGGAGTAGAGACGATGGCAATGCCGCAGAGAGACGATCCTCCTTCGCGCTGCGCGCTTCCACCTTCGCCGAGGCTACGGTGGACAAGCCGGAGGACAGGTACGATAGAGGCGATCAAGCGACTTGATGCCGTGCTTG
>JAFRBA010000131.1 GCA_017405115.1 Kiritimatiellia bacterium | reverse complement strand
TCACTGCGTCTCGGACGGGGCCGAGCATCAGGAGAGCCGCAGCAACTATGGCTTTGAACGGACAGCGGGCAACATAGTCCGCAAGGCGGCGAAACGGTTCAAATACAAACTTAGGCGCGAAGGCAACAATGCCAGACGCCAACATGACCAGCAGAAAGACTACTCCCACAGGTACCAGCAGCGGCATCCATGTCGCAAGATTCTCCGTCAAAGCCTTACTCCAGTCGTTTTGAATCGCATACACTCTGAGTTCGACATGTGCCAATTATATCAAAACCATCGCATGACCGCGAGAGGACTGAGACATCGTCCATGAACTTTTTTCATATACTCAAAATGTTCGACCACTAGCCCGACGCCGACGTCGCGCGAAACGGCAAACGGCAGACTGCACATGCAGTGTTTCACCGCACAGCCTCAACATTGGTGGCGCACAAACGCGAATGCTGGTTTGCCGCGCCGGCGGCTTCGACGTCTATCATGTCGCCTATGCGGCTCCTGACGCGCCTGAGCAGCCCCGGGTCGCGCGAGAAGTCCGTGGTCGAACGCGCAAGCTCCCGTATCACGGCCTCCACGGCGTTGCGCCCGACCTTTGCAGATGCAAGCTGCAGCCACTCGTAGTCCTCTTCGCCGTCGCGTACGTTCGCAAGGCGAATCCCCGAAAGCACGTGGCTGCGCCCGGGATACATGAACACCCCGTCGCCGTGCGCCTTCGGAAACGTGTCCGTCCGCCACGAAGGGAAATACGTGTCACGCTCGTCGAGCTTATCGTCTCCGCGCCAGTAGTTGACGTGCCAGTAGAGGAAGCCGTCGGCTCGGACGAGCTTCGTGAGCCACCCCATCAAGCGGCATTCGACCGCAGGATATGCGTACGGCGCTACGTTCGGATATGGATAGTGCGGGCTGCAGCACGTGTACCACCACACCTCCTTGCCTTCGGCGCGGTAACGGTCGGCCAGCAGGGCGTCGTAGACGGCAAGCGGCGGGCAGTGGATGTCCGTCGCCATCGCCTCGGGCGAGCCGAATTCCAGGCGATGCTCCGCGACTTCGCGGAACATGTACGCCGTCGTCATGACCGGCAGCCCATACGTCTTCTTCAGGTCGCGCCACATCGCCTCCATGCTCTTGAAATACTCCTCTCCGCATTCGTCGAATCCGTACAGGTAAGCGCCGCGGTCTAGTCCGCGCCGGCGCAGCTCCGCGACGTACGGCTTTAGCGTGCGGTCGCGGTACGCCCTGAATCCGTCGTTGAATACCTCCTTCGGCTTCGCGCGGCAGACCCACTTCGCATTGGGGTTAGGCGGAACGAGGTTGAGCACGTTGAACGCGTTCATGCCGCGCTTCACTGCATATTCAACGTCCGCGATGTCGGGCGGAGACGTGCGGGATATGTCCGTTGGATTGAGCCTGTGGTCTAGCATGATGTCCCATGTCTCGCGCTTCTTCGCGGCGAATTCGCCAGGGTAGACCGCCCGCGTGAACCCGTCCATCACGCTGTATGCCGTCTTCATGCCGAATCGCTCTGGTAGAGAGAAGCCCCTGACGCGGACGGCAACCGGCACGCCAGCGAACGCCGCACCGACGCGAAGCCGCACTTCGCCCGAGTAGACGCCTGCCTTTGCTCCGCGATGGGCCCTGAACGTCAGCCACGCCGCCTGGGTTCCACCGGGCATAGTGCGCAGCCCCTCCGCTGGCAGAAGCGGTTCGGGGAACCACAACTCCGCAGGGTCGTCGCCGAACGGATGCGACTCGAATCCGTCCATCCTCGCCAAGTACCCGACGCGCCGCACTTCCACCGTGCCGGGGAACGCCGCGCCGGCGGCGGAAACAAGCCGTCCGACGTCCACGGAAATCGTCTCCGCCGTCGCGCCTTCGGGAGCCGTCACGCAAATCTGCGCCGACTCGCGCTCCGCTCCGGCCAGTTCAAGCCTGATGTCCTTCGACGAGAGCTGTTCCCGCGTAGGACGCGCGGCCGGCGACACCTTCACCATCGAATCCGCCGTCCACACGGCAAACTCCGAGACTTGCGCGACTGTTTGCGTGGACGGAACTTCGGCGAACTCGCGCACAGCCTTGCCGCCCTTCACGACCATGCGCTCCACACGGTCGGCATTGCGGAATGGCCGCATCGAAAATCGGCGTTCGGAAAAGACATGGCCCTCCGGCGGTTTCTCGCGTTTCAGGAATACGCCGCGGAACTCCGCCTTGCCGGACGTCTTGCGCAGCATGCGGTAGAGGTGTATGCGGCCGACGGGCTTCGGCGGCAAGTAAAGGACTTCGCGGCGGATCCAGTCGTGCGAGCCGCGCGGGAACATCGCCTGTAGCGCCCATGCATGCGAGCCGTCGGCGAAGTAGATGTCAAGGAAGATGCTGTACTCGCCCCCTTCACCGACGCCTTCGCATCGGCTCTCGCCGCCGAACCAGACAGGGCTTTTGTCGGGCGTATCGTACTTGAAAACCTCGCGCTCGTTGACGCCCTGCCCGGCAGCCGCGGAAAAGGCAACCAGGGCCACGAAACAGATGTGCAGCGACTTCATCTCAGCAAAATGCTCATGCCGCGAGGCGAATGGATGTCGATCTCCGAGAACCGCCAGGCATAGCGGGCCGTACGATAGCTGTCGCCTCCCCAGGAATTCGCGCCGAGGCTCACGCACGTCGCGACGGGACCGACATAAACGGTGTCTCCGTAGAATCCCGTTTCGCTGTCGTCGTATCGGTAGATAGCCGTCCAGGGATCCGTCTTCGCCGCACGGTAATAATATGTGAACACCGAACCAGTGCGCTCCAGACGCATGTATATTGTCGAGGATGTGTACGGCGTTTTCCATATCTCCTTGCCGCCAATTGCCGTCGGCTCGTCAAGTTTGCTGCGGCGCACACGCAATCCGAGCGACTTGTTGCCCCTGAGGAGGAACGCCTCGAACGGCGATGTCTCGGAAAGTTTCGCGGCGACCTTGAGGCCTCCTTTTTCGCCAGCCTTCCATGACGAAGCGTTCATCTTGACCTTTACGGTCATCTTGAAATCTCCCTTGAACGAACGATAGAGGAAGTTGTGCCCGCGAATTCTTCCGTCAGTATAGTTTATGTCCGCGCCCGTAAAGGCAAGGTCGAACGAACCGTCGGCGTTGACGCGGGAGTCCGACGGGTAGAACTCGGTCGCGGAGCTTGTGATCGACCGCACGCCTTCCCACGGCTCCGACAGCGCATTGGGGACGACTGGCTTCAGCTGCGAAAGCGGAATCGCCTCTTTCTCCACCGCCCCGCTCCAATAGAGCGTGAATCCATGGTCTGCCGCGCCCTGCCAGTACGCGACGCGGATATCGTGCTCGCCAGCCGTAAGGGACGTTTCAGCCGATGTAAGCTCCGTGAATCCCGACGCTGCGGAATAGCGCGTGACGTTCGAGTCGTCGATCCACACCGACACCATTCCCTTCGCCGCCGCCGTGAACTTGTACGATCCCGCGAACGGCACGATCAGCTTGCCCGTCCACGTAACGTACACGTTCGTATGAGAACCCTCCACGCCGTCAATCATCGGACGCTCTTCTGCGAGCGTCGCGTCAACGATGGACACCGCGCCGGTCGAAACATACTCGCGCTCATTACCCGTCACGGCCGTCGAGATGAACGGGAAGAGCGCCGAACGGTGCAGGCCGACGCCGTCACCGCGCACATACGGGACGACGCGCGCAGTCTTGGAGTAGGAGACTTCCGACCCGTTCACGGACGCAATGCGGTAGAGGCGCTCCGCGCCGTCGAGCGAAATGTCGGCATCAGTGTACGAGGTTGAGGAAAGTCCGCTTGCGATGGCCGCCCAGGTCGCCCCGCCGTCCGTGCTGCGTTCCACATTGAACGACGTTCCGTATCCGTTGTCCTTCCACGAAAGCTCCACGGTCGCGCCACCATTCCAGTCGGCGGCAAAATCGACCGCACCGATGGCATAGCCGTTGTATGCCGAGGCCGGATAGCCGTAGAACTGAATCTCGCAGATGCCAAGACACCACCCAGTGTTACTCGGATTCCATCCGTAGAAGAAGCGGAAAGGAGCGCGATTTGTGGAGGCCAGTTCGTACCAACGCTTTGTGTCGTCGGCAAGAACCGCCGCTTCCGTCACGCCTGGCTCGTCAGAAGAGAAATCCAGAGTGTCATCGTTCGAGCCATAGTACATATGACCATTGAAGGCCTTCTTTTGATTATTGTTGTTCGTCCGCGGATTACACCTCACAAATTCAAGAAAATGCTGTGATACGAGATCAACACCAATTCCAGACCGTCCTGAGATCGAGCCCGCCGCAATGTTTGGATGTGTGGCTTCATTGCCATCGAATGCGTACGATGCAGATAACTCCCATTCTCCAGCAGTAGGCGTAAATCCGTTGCCGTTGTTGTATATTTTCCCCTTGGCGTTGTAAACGAGTGTCACCCCGTCCTTGACGTGCGTCATGTCGCTCCATTCGCGCTCAAGGAGCTGGCAGCGACGGTGCGACACTGTCGCGGCGCACATGTCGCCGACGGTGCGGACGTCTTCCTCGTCTCGCGCGGCGAACGCGATCTTGTACCAGCAGGGAACGCCAAGAGGCGCAGTCTTGTCGGTCCACGTTGCAGCGCAGTCATTTGTCTCCGCAATCTCCGTCCACGGTCCGCCCTCGCCGTATGCGCGGCAAATTACCGTGTTCGTGATGCCCGCCGGCAGCGTCCACGAAAGGACCGCATACTGGTTCGTAAGTTCGCTCCGCGCGACGGTGAACGACGCGGGCTCCTGCGTCAGGGTGGCCGCAGAAGCCGAAAGCGAAAGGGCTATAATTGCAAACATTGTTTTCATGGTGTTTCTCCTTGTGTTCATGTGAGCATGAACGGTTGGCTGAAGAGCATTTCGCCCGAGTCGTCGGTGGCCGAGGCCTTTACGCGCAGGTAGACGTTGGCCTTGGCGTCCGCCGGGGCGGAGAACGCGATTCCCTTGTCCGTCTTGGTCTCTATCGTGCCCTTTGCGCCGATGATCTCGATCTTCATCGGACGGTCCAGGCGCACGTCGAGTTTGCGTCCGTCGAACGATATGTGCTCGAAGCGCTCGCGGTCGCCGAAGACTGCTCCGTAGAAGTTACCCTGCCTGTAGGCGCGGAGGCATGCTTCGACCGTCCGCTCCTTCACCAGCAGCACGTTGCAGCCGCGCCAAAGTCCCCAGTCAGGCACGAAGAAGCCGAAGCACTGCCGCCCGGTACGGAGGACGTGATCCCAGTAGTCTTCCGAAAGGTACTTGTTGTTTATGACCTCCAGCCCGAGAACGCGCGGATCGTGGTCGAGCAGCACGGCCGGGAAGTCGTAGTCCATCTTCGACCAGGTCGGGTGGTTGATCGTCACGCCGCCGCCGTCGGGGCAGACGAACCCCGCGATCATCCGGTCGATCGCGATCGGCCAGGGCTCGCCGGAGCCGAAGCACCAGCCGCGCGAATGGCTCTTGAACTTGTTGCGCTTGTCGAACGTGCCGGATGCGAACGCGGAGCCGGGGTTGCACATGTGGAAGCCAGAGATCGGCTTCTTCGTCTTCGGATCAAGAAAGAAATGGTGCTCGGCGTTCGGCGCCTCGAGGATTCCGGCGGGAATGGGCTTGAAGAGCTTCCCGCCTTCCTTGAACGGATACTGCTTGCGCTGTTCCTCCGGCAGCGTATCGATCCACTCCCCCACTATCTTGTTCCAGTCGAACGGGCCGTTGACGCGCTTGCCGTTTACCATCACCGGAAAGTCGTGGTGCAGTCGGAAGCCGTTCGCGCGCACGTCCTTCAGCGGATAGCGCGGCGCGCTTGGGTAGTAGTTCGAGATGGTCAGCAGTTCGAAGCCGCGCTTCAGGTAGGCGTCGAGCATCTTCTGGTTGTCGCAGTGACCGTGCGAAGTGGTGCGAATCTGGAAGGCGTTCGCCCAGTCCACTCCGGAGTATGGACGCCTGTTGCGCGGCGGTGCGTCGTGGCGGACGATTTCCTCGCCCGCCGTCGCCGTGAACCCGTCCCACGTCCACGCAGTTGCTGCGGCCGCGCATGCCGACAGCTTCAGAAAGTCAAGGCGCCCAACGTAGTTTCTTGCATTGTCCATAGGCTTACCACCGAATTTACGGAGCCATTATACACTATTTCCAAGTCGGTTGCAACGCGCCTGCGCGAGTTGCAGACATTCCGCATCTGGGGGAGGGACGAGCCCCGTCGCGTCCGTCGCGACGATTTTTTATCTCACGCAGAGCCGCAGAGTGCGCAGAGTGCGTTTTTTTGCAATGCAAAGCCGCCCCGACCGGTGGATCGGGTTTTGAATCCCAGCGTTTTATCAGAGGTGGCCGGGAAACCTCCCATGGTCATTCAGTCAGGCATTCAAGTTCGTACTCCCTGCTGAGGTACACCGTCTCCGGCTCGTAGTCGCTGAAGTCGATGTTGTGCAGGGCCTCGCAGAGCTTTCTCGCCCATATCGACTGCGTCACCTTCCGGCAGCCCTTGGCGAGCTTCCTCAGCATCCCGGAGTTGAACACCTGCCACAGGTTGTGCGCAAACTGCATGAGAAGGTGCATGGCTCGGCTGGCGTTTTCGTCGTTGCAGAACGTATGCTCAAGCCCGAATCCGTCCTCGCCCTTGGACTTCTGCGTCTTGAAGCTGTTCTCTATCGTCCACCTGCGCCGCCCCCATTCCGCCACCTTCTGGGCGTACACCGCCTTGCCGACATCGAGATCCGTAGCGAACTGCCCGTAATAAGCCTCCTCGGCGGGCTTCTCCTGATGGCATTCGACGACGTTGACGACACTGTTGCCGAGCTTCACGCCCGTCGCCCACCGCAGCGAGCCAATCGTCTCCCACAGCCCGCCCTTGACCTTGCGGGTCATCGGGCCGTGCCCGTCCTCGTCGAGTGCCATCAGCGACTGCGCCTCGGCGTACGCATCGGGCGTGCGCCCCTCCTTGAACGTGAAGATGAAGCGCCAGTCGTTCTCCCTGCACATCTCGATCACGGGGCTGCAGCAGTAGAGCGCGTCCGCGACGATGACCAGCCCGTAGCGCCCGAACCACTTCTTGAGCCGCTTTTCGATCCGCTTGAACGCCGCGTATTCGCAGTCCTGCTTCTGCTTCTTGTTCTTGGGGTCGTAGGCCTTCACAGGCTCGACGAGGATCGTCACCGCCCACCCCCACGGGGTCAGTATCTTCACCTCGAGCGCGTACCGATTCTTCTTGTTGCCCTTGAGCAGACAGCCGCGCTTCGACTCCACCTTGGTGCCGTCCACCGACACCACGAGCCTCCCGCAGAGCCTCGCGGCCTCGAAGAGCTTCTCGGCTATCAGCGCACGGGCGAACCGGATCAGCAGCATCTGGAGCCTGCTCGTCTTCGCCATCGACAGGAGCCTGCACCACGTCTCCGAGCTCGGGACCGTCTTGCGCTCCCCGTCGAGCCACCACGCCCGTCCGGACATCTTGAACACGTTCTTCGCGTACTCCTCGTCGTTGCGGTCGCAGTCCATCTTGTTGCGTGACGTCCTGCGCGTGAGCAGCCCAAGCACGACGGTCCAGAGCTTCGTCGTGTTGTCGTATATCGTGCCGTCCTCGCTCTGCCGCGAAGACGCGCTCTTGAAGAATCCGTTGATGCGGTCGCGGAACTTGCCGACCCAGGAGATCAGCCTTTTCGCCGCGATTCTCCCCTGCGGGTTCTCCCCTGGCTTGCGGCCCGGCCTGCCTTTCGGCCTTTTGGGGCCTTCTTCGGCTTGACCGTGCGCCTTCCCGTCAGTGCGGTTATCCTCTCCACGAGGTCCCGCCGCGTCCACTCGCTCATCTCCAGCATGAGCGACTTCAGATCCCTCCAGTTCTCCGCGAGCCTGCGGACCTCCGCCTCCATCGACACGGGGACGTACAGGCAGCGGGTCTTCCCGTCCGCCTTGTCCGTCAGCGTGTAGCGCTTGGCGTTGCCCACCGTCTGGACGTTGAGCGTCCCCGATACCACCCTCTCGCGCAGCAGAAGCGTCCGCAGCCGCGAGACCGTCGCCTTGTACCCGGCCAGGTCTAGTGTCTTTTTTTTCATAGTCGGTAATTATACCGACTATTTTGCGGAAAGTCAAGGGGGCGGACGCAAAAAAGTCGAAAAAAAATTCGGGGGCGGACGCCCCGTGGCGCGCCCGCCCCCGTCAATCCGCCGCGAAACCGGCGGCTACCAATCTCGACAAATCAGGAATTTGGAATCTCTGTAATTTGGCGGCTTTTCATTAGGTAATTTGGCGACTTTACGTTAGGTAATTTGGCGGTTTTTCGTTAGGTAATTTGGCGCAACACCGACTGTGGCCACAGATGGGACGGTGCAGTGAGAAGAAGGGCACAGGCCATCCTCCCCTTGCCCACGGCCAGTCCCGAATCATGTCAGCATGTAGGCCTGCGAAAAGAGACGTTCGCCACAACCATCAATCGCAGTTGCACGGATGCGGGCGAACACCTCGACCTGCGGACCCTTGCGGTCCTTGTCGTCCGCCGGGCATGTCCATTCCACGGAAGTTCCTTCGACGGTCTTCTGCACTCCACGTGCCGTGACGATCTCGAACCGGGCAGGCTTGTCCGTCGTCGCCCGCACGGACATGTCGCCAAAGGAGATGGAAGTAAACCTGAGCTCGCCCAATCCGTGTGCGGAACCGTAGAAATCGCCGTTGCGGTAAGCCCTGAGGCACGCTTCGACCGATCTCTCCTGCACGACGAGCACGCTTACGCCGAAGTCCTCGATGTGCTGGCTATGATCCGGCACGCAGAACCCAAAGCACTGCCGCCCGGTGGAGAGCGCCCAGTCCCAGTAATGCTCGCTGTTCGTGCCGGCCTCCAGGATTTCAATGCCAAGCACGCGTGGATCCCAGTCGAGAAGCTCAAGCAAGAACGCACGGTCGAGCTTTGTCCATGTAGGATGGTTGATCGTGACTCCGCCGCCGTCCGGGCAGACAAGGCCCTCTATCATGCGGTCCACGGCCGTCCCCCAGAACTCCCCCGATCCCATGCAATAGCCGTGTGATTGCGTCTTCATGCGGTTGCGCGCGTCGAACGTGCCTGATGCATATGCGCTGCCTGGCGCGCAGATGTGGAGATTGCGCGCTTCGTCCTTCCCGTTCTTCAGCTTAAAGCCAAAATGCTCCGCGTTGGGCGCCTCGAGGATCCCCTGCGGGACATCCTCCGGACGGAAAGTCTTCGACTGCCGCGGGAACGGGAGCAGACGCCTCCTCTCCGGCGGAAGCTCCTCCGCCCATTCCGACATGATCCTGTTCCAGAGGAACGGACCCTTGATGCGCCGCCCCTTGAACATCACGGGCCAGTCGCTCGTCGGCAGGCCGCGCGGATGAATGGCGTCCCGCAGCGGACACGTCGGCGCACTCGGATAGTAGTTGGACAACGTTAGGAACTCTATGTTGCGCTCCTTTATGACCTGAAGCACGTCGTTGTGCTGGTGCATGTGCGTGGTGCCATGCAGCTGGATCGCCTTCGCCCAGTCGATGCCAGCGTACGGCCGCCTGTTGCGCGGCAATACTCCGCTACGGTCGATCCGAGGCACGTGGGTGTCGACATCCCCGTGGGGCTGTACACTCTCGCCAGACGCAGCAACTGCCAGCGCCGCCCCCTGCAGCGCGATGAACTCGCGACGACCCATCATTTTCCCGTCCCCCACGACTCCTCCACCTTCACAAAGGCATATCCAATTGGCAGAAGGTCAAGGACAAGACGTCCGTCCTCCGCCCGCACTACGGAAGCCCCGGCAAAATCCGCGGTTGCGCCGCACGCCCTAACCCCGTCAAGTGCAAGCGCGCAAGACAACTTGTTCGTCGTCGTGTTCGCAACGAGAACATATGGTACGCCGTCCTTCCGCCACGTCCGCACCGCAAGCTCCTCCGGCGCACCGGAGACCCCCGGCGGATCGCCTGCGGACATTATCACGTCTTCGTACTTCTTAACCTCCAACGCGGCGGCGCAGATCTGCGGCCAGGCGTCCCGGAGCCATTCGCCGCCTCCCTCGCTCGTCGTCTCCCGCAACTGGTGGTACCTGAAGTAGACCAGCCCGTTGGCACCCTCCGCGACTGCCTGCCACGTCATGCTGCGGAACTCGGCCGGAGTAGGCATTAGCTCGCCGGACCTGAACTTTTCGTTCCACCTGAACCCCTGGACAACCTGCCACACGGGGAACTTGCCGCCAGTCGCCCGACGGCTCAGCCGCACGGCCTTCGAGACGTTGCCGACAGGCTCCTTCGAGACTGGATACGGATCGGTGCCGAATACATCGAACGTTCCGACGAACTCCCCCATCCGCCTCCATTTGTCCTGCACGGCCCACACCGGATGATTTGGGTCGATCTCGTTCAGGAGACACTTGCGCGCGGCAAGGCGGGGAACGCGGGATACGGGCGACTCGTCGTCGGCGTACCACGCCATGATCGCCGGATGCCGCATTACCTGCGGCACATGCTCCCTTATCCAGGCAAACCCAGCTTCGTCGTCGAACTTCTCGGCAAGCTTCGCACGTACGTCATAAATCACCTTGATTCCCCGCGCCTCGCAGGCGTCGAGGTCCTCGGAAGAAGGCGCACGGTAGGACATGATGCAGTTGAACGGCGACTTTGCGATGACATCAAGGTCGTCGTGTCCTGTGTCAAGGCAATAGACGCCAATCGGCATGAACAACCTGCCGTCGACAAGGAACCGTCCTCGTTCGTCGAACCTGCAGCACCTGGCGGACTTCGCATCAGACGTGGCCGTCGCCGCAGCGCATAGCTCCGCACCGACGGCGAGGCAAAAGGCAACCAACGCCCTCATGGTCTCAACGCCCTCACTTCACGTCGACCGGGCAGACCACGCGGAAACCATACGCCTGGTTGGAGAGGTCGGCTGAAACGCCCTGACGGGCAGCCGGGCGAGAGTTCTTCGCGGCATAGGGATATGCACCGCCCCTTGCCACGCGGGTATCGCCGGCGGCATTCTCCGACAGCGGACGTGCCGGATTGGCGATGCTGACATTCACCCGGCCGCCATACTGGACGCCAGCCGCATCAGTGTTGTCGGCGATGTTGTCTTCGTACCAGTCGAGGCAGAATTCGTAGACGTTCCCATGCATGTCGTAGAGACCCCACGAGCTGGGCGCGTAAGACCCGACTATGGCAGTTCCGCTCACCTCTGGTTCGCTCGTGGCGGCATTGGCGCCAGTATGGTTTCCAATGAAGCGCCCAAGCTTTGTAAGATTTCCGTTCGAGTCCCATTTCCCGAAGTTTGAGCCCGCCGTTGAATTAAGCGCCATTGTCGAGCCATCGTTCCAGTACCCGGAACCATGCCCGGCGCGGGCGGCGTATTCCCACTGCGCTTCGGACGGCAGGTCAAAGTCAAGGCCAGTCTTGTCGTTCAGGAGCTTGAGGAAGGATCCCGCACCCGCCACAGCCGGCCAGTTGCTGCCGCGAATCTTGTTCCAGGACGCCTTCTCCATCGGGCGCATGGAGCGATTTGCGGTATAAAACGCCGAAACCCCGGAATTCGGCGCAACCTCGCCCCACTGCGATTGCGTCACCTCAAACACCCCTATGTAATAGTTGTTCGTTAGAACGACCTGATGCGTGCCTTCGTTGTCAGGATCGGTGGAGCGCCATGCCTCACCGGCCGACGTCGACCCCATCGTCCACTCGACGTCCTTTGCCATGATCTTCCGCATGAGAAGCTTGGTGGTCTTGTATGCGGCGTTGTTCGTAACTGCATCGACCTGCCCTGCCACCGCTCCTGGAAGGAAAGAGGCCGATGGATAGTAGCGCTGGGTGTTCGGCTGCGCGCCGGACGACACGTCCACCACCATGTAGTCCGGCGGATTGTCGAGCGCCCATGCCGTCACGACGGCGCGTGCGCCGCCTTTGGCAAGCTCGACCTTGTGCCCTTCCCACGACATGTCGGGACGCCATGTGATCGTGTACAGTCCATTGCCGTCGGCATCTGCGTTCGTCACCTTGCGCCATACCGCGCCTTGCGCGTTGCAGACAGCCGCGCCGCCAATCGACACCCAGTCGGAGTCGACATTTGTCGCCGAACCCGTCTTGTTCGTCTCCACGTCAAACGTAACGACCGCTCCGTTCGCCGCGTTGCTAAGCTGATACGTGACCATAACCTTGCGCCCTGTGGACGACTGGTTCATCTGCACGTTGGAGACCTCCGGCGTATCAGACGCCATGAGCATAGTGGAAAGCGTCGACGTCGCGACGCACAGCATTGGCTTCATGTTCATTTTTTGATTCCTTCCTTTGTGTTGCCTTTAGTGAAATATTATGAGCAAGGCGTGGAACTTGGAAGTTTCCAGCGCAATGGCGTTCGACGCGCCCCTGGTGCGCGAACGCGCCTCGAGCCCGCCTGCTGCGCTTGCGACGCGAAGCGCGCCCGTTTCAAGCTCCATCGCCGCCGACCGCGCAGAATGCGACACGTTCGCCGCTGGATACGTGGCCGGGTCGATGAACTGGTATTCATCGCCGTTCGCCGCCGCAAGCGGCGCGGCGGCCATCGCCGCAGTGAGCGCAGCGGCAGCAGCCTTTCCTTTTCTCATTTTCGTTTCTCCTTGTTGGTTTGGTTTGGTAGATTGGTTTGAAGGGACATAAGAGACAGAAGAGGCAGAAGAGCCAATTGCGGCAGCATCAACGACTTCGAAGTCTGTCGCTTCGATCTCTTCCGTCGCTTTCGTCCCTTCCCTCTCACCAAGCTCGCCGCCACCCAAAACCGCCTCGACCGCTATCGTCGCGGCAAAAACGAACCCGGCGACAGCCACGAGCGCCGCGGCTATGAGCGCCCACCTCGGAAGCGAAAGCCGTCGCCAGCCGCGCCGGACGGTGCGCTGCGCCTCGACTTCGCGCACGATCCTATCGGCAAAATCGGCAGGCGGCTGCCGAAGATGCGAATACGCCGCATTGACGCCAGCGAAAAGAGCCGCATGCTCCAATCGCCGCATTGCAAGGTATTCCCGACATTCGGAGCAGTGCTCAAGGTGGCGTTGGATGTTCACCTTCAGCTCGCCCTGAAGCGAAACATCAAGCGCATCCTCGATCATGCCCTTGTATTCCTGGCAGTTCATTGCGTTTTCTCCTCTTCGTTGAATGCTCTCCCAAGAGATCTCTTCAGGGCTCGCCGCGCCAAATGCAGGCGCGACTTCACCGTGCCGATCGGCACCTTCATGAGCTGCGACATCTCCCAAAGTGTCTTGTCCTCGAAATAGCGCAGCATCACGACCTCGCGCAAAACCGGGGAGAGACGAGAAACAGCCATGCGCACGACTGCGGCATCCATGCCCACAAGCCTCTCCACCGCAAGCGTCTCATCCGAAACGCCAGAGGCTTGCTCGCAGAAATCGGCGTCTTCGCCTACCTCCGCCTTCATCTTGCGCAGGTCGCCGCGAAAGTAGTTCAGCAGAATTGCATAGAGCCAGTTCCAGAACGGCTTGGTGTCGTCGTATTGGTCGATCTTGACGATAACTTGCGTAAAAGTGCGAAACACCAGGTCTTCTGCGGCGTGTTCATCCTTGCAGAGGACGAGCGAGGCGCCGAAAAGCCTGTCCCAGAACTCGGCGACAAGCCTCTTGGCCCCTTTTTCCGTGTCGAATCTGATCTCCTCCCAGACATCCATATGCCATTAACATATATGGAACGAATGGCAAAAAGGTTCACCCTGACGAATCTGCGGTTCTACGGTGCTACGGCTGCCCGTAGGCATCGCGGATTCACGCTTTCAAAAACTTGGTTCCAACGTAAATTGCCTGCGATTAAGTCAGAATCATTTCCAATCAGACTACGAGCTCGAGCCCGTCGCAGGCAGGCTCCACGCCGTCCGGCAGCATGGAAAGCCATTCCTCGTGGGAGAAGTCGTGGCACATATGCACGAGATACGCCCTACGCGGCGATATCCTCTCGATGTACCCAAGCGTCTCCGGCAGACAAAGATGCGTCGGATGCGGACGCACCCGGAGACAGTTCAGCACAAGCGTCTCAACCCCGCGCAGGCGCTCGACCGTGGCGTCGGGAAGGACATGGCAGTCGCTGATGTACGCCAGACTCCCCGATTCTTCCCGCTTCCCGTTCCCCGTTCCGCGCGTCCCGTTTACTTCTTCCTTCTTCCTTCTTACATCTTCCTTTATCAAATATCCGCAGCACGGGAAGCCGTGCTCGACGGCGAGGCGCTCAACTCTAATGCCTCCGATGCAGAACTCGTCGTCGCAACGGAACTCCACCTGCGGACGGAACAGGCCGTTCTCGCCGCCCTTCTTGCCGATGTACGGGAAAATATGGTGCATCGACTCCTCCGTCTCGCGCATCGCATAGCACGGCATGACCTTGCCGATGCAGCGGCGTGTGCGCCCGTTCGCGCCGGGCTCGGAGGGATCGCAGTCGACCCATTCGCCGTTTATCGTGTTGAACCGCCGCACGTCGTCGAAGCCGGCCACGTGGTCCATGTGCGCATGTGTCAGGACGACCGCGTCCACCTTGCCGATGCCGTACTCGACGCACGCAAGGCGCATCTCGGGCGGGGTGTCGATGAGAAATGCTCCGCCATCCGCGGAGACGTACGCACCACACCGCCGGCGCCTGTCGCGCGGATCCGCCGACGTACACACGCAGCACGAGCATCCGATCTGCGGCACCCCGACCGACGTGCCGGTTCCAAGAAACCTGAACTTCACGAGTCGCGCCCTCCGGCCTTATTTGAACAAACGCTTCATGTCGGCCAGACGGGACTTGTCGGCGACGAGCACGGCGTCCGGGGTGGTAACGACGACAAGGTTCTTCACCCCGAGAAGCGATATTCTGGCGGACCTTGCGACGCAGATGTTGTCCTCCGCCTCGACCACGGTACACGGTCCCTCCCTCACGTTCCCGCGCGAGTCGTGCGGGAAGTACCGGTCGAACGCGCCGTAGCTCCCGACGTCGTCCCAGCCGAAGTCCCCCTTGACGACCGCCACGCGCGGGAGCTTCTCCATCACGGCGTAGTCGAAGGATATGCGCGGAAGCGGCTCATACACCGAGCGCAGATGCCTGCTTCCGCCGGAAGAAAGCAAGGGAAGCAGCGAAGGCGCGTGCGCGGCGAACGCGTCGCGGAACACGCGGCTCCGCGCGATGAACATCCCGGCGTTCCACAGAAAGCCGCGCCTCAGGTATCGCGCCGCCTTGCGGGCATCGGGCTTTTCGACGAAGGTGCCGCGCTTCGGGTCTACGTAGCCGAACGAGGTCGCCGGATAGGTCGGGCGCACGCCGATCGTCACTATGGTGTCGCGCCGCTCAGCCGTCGCGATCGCCCGCGAGACGGCGCGGCGAAATGCCTTCGGCTTCGCGACCATCTGGTCCGCGGGGAAGAACCCAAGCGTGCCGTCTCCGGCAACTGCGACGCCCAGCGCGACGGCAGCGCCAGTGTCCCGGCGCATCGGCTCGCCGACGACGTTGCCGCGCGGCAGCTCCGGCAGCTCGCGCCGAGTCGCGCCAACGAGGGCGGCGGACGTCACGACGAAAACGTCCTCAGGCCGGACGAGCCCGGAGAGGCGCGTAAAGGCCTGGCGTATCAGGCTCTCGCCGCCGAACACGTTCAGGAACTGCTTCGGGCGCTCCGGCGTGGAGAGAGGCCAGAACCTCTCTCCGGAGCCGCCCGCGAGTATTATGGCCTTGAACTCAGACATGTCGTGCGCCCTTCCCGAACCTGCCCTTGGAAAGCATTGCGCCGGCCAGCAGCAGGCAGAGCCCCGGCACGAGGAACAGCTGGTAGCGCTCCGCCGCGCGCTCCGCTTCCTCGTTCTGCTCCTTAGCGGCAACCTGGCGCAGGAACCTGCGGTATATCGCGCCCAGCGTGGTCTCCGCCGTTCCGGCGGTGGCCAGAGGAACATAGCGCCCCTTCGATGCGTCGGCTATCGCCTTGAGCGCCTTCTCCTCCAGGCGCACCTTCACAACCTCGCCCTGGAACTTCTGCTCCCCGCGGCCGTCGGCAGCCGGGAGCGACGCGCCTCGATTGGGGTCGCCTATGCCCACCGTGAAGATCGGCACGCCGCGCTTCTTGGCCAGCTCGGCGTTGGAGAGGGCCTCCCCGCGCAGGTCGCCACCGTCGGATATCATTATCACCGCGTTGTGGTCGTCGGCGGCAGGGTCGAGCGCCTCGAGCGACGCGCGGATGGCGCTGCCAAGGTCCGTCTCCCCGCTGGGCGCAGATTCGGGCGACAGCTGCTCTAGGGCGCTGCGCAGATAGGCGTGGTCGGTCGTCAGCGGACACACCACGACGCCGGTGCGGCGAAACGCGACGAGTGCGCAGCGGTCGCCTTCCAGCGCGTCGATGAGGTCCGCGACATCCGCCTTGGCCCGCTCCAGGCGGTTGGGGCGGACGTCCTCCGCCAGCATCGAGCGCGAGACGTCGATCGCCACGACCACGTTGCGGCTGCGCTCGACCGTCTTCTCGGTCGTCTTCCCCCACTGCGGCCGCGACGCCGCGAAGAGGCAGAGGAAAAGTCCGGCGAGGACGAGCCAGGCCTGCAGCCCCCAGAGGTTGACCCCGGCGGGCATGAGCCTCCCGCGCAGGGACGGCGCGACCAGGCGGTCCAGCGACTTCTCGCGCCGCGCCCGGAGAAACGCCCAAAACAACCCGGCCAGCGGCACCGCCGCCACCAGGACCAGAAACATCGGATTCGCAAATCTCATACTTGAGGCGTATTATACCACATTTCGCCGGTGGCCGTTCACTTTGCGGAGCGTCCGCGGCCCTTCGCCCTTTTTTTTCCCGCCCTTCTTCGATCCGGGCTTTCGGTTTTCGCCCTTGAGTTCGGCTATCTGGTCGCGGAGGTAGGCGGCGCGCTCGAACTCGAGGTTGTCGGCGGCCTCCAGCATCTCGCGCGTCAGCTCCTCCAAAACCTCGCCCGCGTCGGCGTCTCGCGGGGAGGCCTTCGGCGCAGGCACCGCCTTGCCGGCGCGGAACACGTACGACGACTCGTTTATCGCCCGCTTCACCGACTTCGGCACGATTCCGTGCTCCTTGTTGTAGGCGATCTGCTTCGCACGGTGCGCCCGCGTGATGCGCAGAAGGTCGCGTATGGCGTCCGTCTTGTGGTCGGCGTACAGGATGACGCGCCCCCTCTCGTGGCGCGCGGTCCTGCCCGCGGTCTGCACCAGCGACGTTGTGGAACGCAGAAAGCCCTCCTTGTCGGCGTCGAGTATCGCGACAAGCGCGACCTCCGGCAGGTCCAGGCCCTCTCGGAGCAGGTTGATCCCGACGAGGACGTCGAACTCGCCGCGGCGCAGGCGCTGCAGGATCGCGACGCGCTCAATCGCGTCTATGTCGCTGTGCAGGTACTCCACGCGCACCCCCGCCTCGTGCAGGTAGTGCGTCAGGTCCTCGGAGCTGCGCTTGGTGAGCGTGGTCACGAACACGCGGTCGCCGCCGTCCACGACCTTCCCTATCTCGGCGATGAGGTCGTCGATCTGCCCCTTGAGGGGACGGATCTCCACCTCCGGGTCGAGAAGCCCGGTGGGGCGTATCACCTGCTCGGCGACCGTCTTCGACTGCGAGTACTCGTATTCGCCCGGAGTGGCCGAGCAGTAGACGACCTGGTGCACCTTGGCGTTGAACTCGTCGAACGTGAGCGGACGGTTGTCCTTCGCGCTCGGCAGCCTGAAGCCGTACTCGACGAGCTTCGACTTCCTCGCCTGGTCGCCGTTGTACATGGCCCTGATCTGCGGCACTGAGACGTGGCTCTCGTCTATGATCGTCAGGAAGTCGTCGGGGAAGTAGTCTATCAGGCACTCGCCCGCCGTTCCGGGGGCCCTGCCCGTGAGCGGACGCGAGTAGTTCTCGATGCCGTTGCAGTATCCGAGCTCGCGCATCATCTCGATGTCGTACTCGGTGCGCTCCCTCAGGCGCTGGGCCTCGAGGAGCTTTCCCTTCGAGGCGAAGAACTTCAGCCTCTCTTCCAGCTCCGCCTCTATCCTTGCGAACGCCGCCTCGAAGCGGTCCTTCCCCATGACGAACTGCTTCGCCGGCGTCACCACCGCCGCGGGGAGGGAGACGCCGCACTTGCCCGTAACGGGATCGAGCTCGCGGATGGAGTCTATCTCGTCGCCGAAGAACTCAACGCGGACGGCCTTGGTCTCGTAGGCAGGGAAGACGTCCAGCACGTCGCCGCGCATCCTGAACGATCCGGGCGCGAAGTCGTAGTCGTTGCGAGTGTACTGGGCCTCGACGAGGCGCGCCGCCAGGGACGTGCGGGAGATCGCCTCGCCCACGCGGAAGCCGACCGCGAGGTCGCGGTACTCGTCGCTTTCGCCGAGGCCGTAGATGCAGCTCACGGACGACACGACTATCACATCCCGCCGCGCGATGAGCGCGTTCGTCGCGGCACGCCGGTAGCGCTCGATCTCCTCGTTAATCGCCGCGTCCTTCTCGATGTAAGTGTCGGTCTGCGGTATGTAGGCCTCCGGCTGGTAGTAGTCGGAGTAGGATATGAAGGACTCGACCGCGTTCTCCGGGAAGAACTCCTTCAGCTCCGCGAAGAGCTGCGCGGCGAGGGTCTGGTTGTGAGAGAGTATGAGAGTCGGCCGGTTCCACTTGGCGCTCAGGTTCGCCATCGTGAACGTCTTGCCGGAACCGGTCACTCCGCGCAGCACCAGCCGCTGCTCGCCGCGCCGCAGCCCTTCGTACAGCGCCTCTATCGCCTCAGGCTGGTCGCCGGTCGGCCGGAACTTTGACTTGAGCTTGAAGATTCCGCCCATGCCGTTCCGCGCCGCCCCCTACGGACGCCTGGCCGCAGCCCACGCCGAGCGGAGCTCGGCACGGGAAAGACCGGTTTCAAGGTACTTCACGCCCGAGACGGGAACAGTCGCCGCGCCTCCGCCGAGGTCGAC
This sequence comes from Kiritimatiellia bacterium, assembly GCA_017405115.1. The sequence continues at coordinate 38,989 of JAFRBA010000131.1, read as the reverse complement.
CACGAACGCACCCTCTCCGCTCGTGTGCCAGCAGGCCACCGTCTGCCTTCCGTTGCGCTCGAACACGAAGCCGCGCACATACGGCGCCGCTGCGGGCGTCGGCAGCATCTCGGTCTCGTGGAGCGAGTACTTGCCTGTCGCGGCGTCGAGGTAGAGGTGGTGATTGCGCCCGGGCACGCGGAGCGATGCCTTCATCTCCGGCGTCAGCCACTTGCGCGCGCGCACGTCCTCCCAGCGGCGCATGACCTCCATGATGTCGGACGAGCGCGGATGCGCGTCCAGCGAGTCGAGCCGCATCTGGATGGATATGGGCGAGTCCCACGCCGCGGCCTTCGACGTACCGTACTCCCACATGTCGGGCTGCACGCCAATCGTCGACTTGCCGCGTATCTTGTCCGTCGGCGCCCAGAAGCCCCACCAGCCGAAGTTGACGCGCGTGAAGTCGCGCTTCATGAGAGGCGCCTCCGCGGCGGGATGCTCGTCGATCTTCTCCTTGAACTCCTCGGGGAAGAACACGTCGAATGCGTTCGCCCCCGAGAGCATGTGCCAGCCGAAGTGCGCCTTGGCCGCGCCTTCGCCGAGGATCGGCTGCGGATCGAGGTTCCTCCACACGCGGTACTGGGCGTTGGGGACGTTGTAGCCGTACGGCGGCGACACGCCCTCGGAGCCGTCGAAGTATATGAACCTGAAGCCCGCCTTCCAGAACTCGGCCACCTTGCCGGCGACGACGTCCTGCAGGTCGCTGTCCTGCTTGATGTATATGTCGTGCCCGCCGTACTCGCAGATCCAGAGTGTGCCGCCTATGAGCCCCTCCTCGTGGGCCGCGGGAGGCGTCTCGAGGGCGCCGCGGCGAACCCCGGTGAAGCGGTAGGGACGCTCCGTCGTGAAGCCTTCGTAGCTCATGATCTCGCGGCCGAACTTCAGCAGGCGGCAGCGCTCGCTGCGCTCCGCGTTCTGCGGGTTCTCGTCAACGTACACGACGTCGTCGGATGGGCCGAGCGCCCTGGACAGCGTATAGTGCTCCCTCAGCAGGAGCCGCCTGTCGGCGCCGCCGCGCACGAGCGCGGACCGCTCGCTCACGAACGTGTGGAGGATGTGCAGGCCCGGCACGATGCCGGCGGCGCGGATGCGGTCGAGGATCGCCTTGACGTCCGCCGCACCGTTCGGGAATCTCCCGTTGTACTCGTAGTCGCCGCTCGGACCGAAGAACTCGCCGCGGCTCATCTGCATAAGGCGGAACCCGCCGCGCTTCGCCCACTCTATGTGGCGGTCGACGTTGCCCGGCGAAATTCCGGCGGCGAAGTAGATGGAGGCGTTGACGAGCGGATTGCGCCTGTTCTCCACGCCGCGCGGCAGGTCGTAGTCCCGCTCGAGCGCGGCGATCCTGTCGAGGATGGCGTCGCCGCCGGCGTCCACCGCGACGACCGCAGTCGTGCCGCGCAGCTTCACCTCGCGCAGCGCGTCCGCCCCCATGAGGCGGTAGCCGTTCCGGCGCTCCGCGCCGACAATGGCGAACGGCGACGCAGCGAACACCCCGACCGATGCCGTGGAGTCCCACTGCACGTTGAGCCACTCGCCGAAGTTGGCGCGGTTCTTCACCGGCAGCTGCACGATGCGGAACTCGTCCACCGGCGGCGCGGTGAAGTCGAGCGGACGGGTCGTGGTCGGGCAGAGCGGGTACGACTTCTCAGTGACGATGAAGTCGGACAGCGTGAAGGCCACGTAGTCATCCGTCGCCTTCACCGTTATGACGGCCTCGTACGGCGCGATCTCGAAGCCCACGACCAGCCGGTCGCCTTCGCGGCGGAGCCTGTTCGCCGGATACGTCGTCTTGGTGTGCGGATGCACGAGCTTTATCTCGTTGTTGAACGGACGGCCCTGCGTCACGGAGGCGAACGGCGTCGGGTCGCGCATGTCGAGCAGCTCCTCGCCGCTGCCCTTCGCGACGAGCGACTTCGCGGTCGCATCCGCCCCGAGCACCAGCTTGAACCGCGCGTTCTCCACCACGATGTCGTCGCAGCACCTCTCGGCCGCGTTGCATGCGGCGGCGGCGATGGCGCACGCCGCAGCCAGCCAACTCTTGAAACTCATCTCTCCCCCTTTTGCGTGTTGTTTTGTTTCCGCTCATTATACCAAAAGCGTCCGTTCCCCGCCACCGCAACGTGGCATCTCCGGAGAGGACAGAAGACAAAAGACAGAGGACGAAGGATTTAGGACTTAGGACATTGGACGTCGAATGGCACCCGCGAAAGCCATCCTCTGTCCTTCGTCCTCACAGAATATCCCCTGCCGCCCGCCGTTTCGCAAACCACCCGCAACACATCCTTTTCGCGGGGTCCCCATCCGGCTCGAAAACTCCCTTTCCTCACTTCAAGATGCACTCTATGACCGGAATCTCGACGGCCGGCTTGACCACCGGCAGGTGGAACGACGGCGGCTCGCCCTTTCGCACGGCGCCGGAGACGTTCCGCGGCAGGCGGACTTTCACCTCCGAGGCGTCGTGCAGTAACTGCGCGTACCGCACCTTTTCCGCAAAGGAGAAAGGCAGCACCTTGATTGGGTATTCGAGCAGGTGTACGTAGAGGCGGCGCGTCTCAGGGTTGTACGTGAGCTTAGTCCCCTCGGGCGCGGCGAACTCTTCCGGGGCCTCGGTGCAGCCGTAGATCGAGCGCCCGTTGAAGCGCATCCACTCGCCTATGCCCGCCAGGCGGTCTAGCGCACGGCGGTCAAAAGTTCCGCGCCCGGTCGGGCCGACGTTCAGGATCACGTTGCCGCCCTTGGAGCAGGTGTCGATGAGAAGCCCGAGCAGCTGCCGTACGCTCTTCCACGTCATCTCGTCGCGGCTGTAGCCCCACGACCCGGAGAATGTCTGGCACGTCTCCCAGCAGTCGACCCGGCGGCCGTCCCTCTCCGGCCACTTTGACTCCTTCACTTGCTCCGGCGTGTAGAAGTCGCCGCGAACGCCGTCGCCGAGCCTGTCATTGACGACTATTCCTGGCTGCAGTTCGCGGGTCATGCGCATGAGCCTGACACCGTCCCAGTCCTCCGTGACCTTGAATGTCGGACGGAACCAGGTGTACTTCTTTGCGGTGAAGTCGAACCACATTATGTCCACCCTGCCGTATCCGGTTAGGAGCTCGCGCACCTGGCCGTGCATGTAGGCGACGTACTTCGAGAAGTCCTTGCCCTTGTTGAGTTCTGCGTACTTCTCAGGCGTCAGTCCCTTGTAGCGCGGATAGCAGTGGTCGTAGGTGTAGTCCGGGTGGTGCCAGTCGAGGAGCGAGTAGTAGAAGCCCACCCTGAGGCCCTCCGCGCGGCATGCGTCCGCGAACTCGCGCACAATGTCGCGGCCGAACCGGGTGTTCGTGGACTTGTAGTCGGTGAGCTTCGAGTCGAAGAGGCAGAACCCCTCGTGGTGCTTTGTCGTCAGCACGACGTATTTCATGCCAGCGTCCTTCGCCGTGCGGGCCCAGACGCGTGCGTCCAGAAGGTCGGGATCGAAGTTGTCAACGTACCGCTGGTACTCCTCGTCGGGGATGCCATCGGTGTGCTTCACCCACTCTTGGCGCCCCGTCAGCGAGTACGCCCCGAAGTGGATGAACATGCCGAAGCGCGCGTCGGTGAACCACTTCATCCGCGCCTTGCGCGCCGCCTCGCTCTCATTCTCCGCAGCCGCCGCCAACATGGCTGAGCAGACCGCCGCCGCCAAGACCGCCACCAGTGCCTTCATTGCCTGCATGCCTTTGCTTCCACCCTATTTTGCACCAAGTCTCTGAAACCCAGACGACATCGCCGAATCAGAGCAACAATCGCTTTCAGTGAACATCTTGCAGTCGCGATATTCTGCATCCGCATCAGGATAAACAGCCTCGAAGATTATGCGTACGCCTTTCGCGCGCATTGCGTCGATGATCGACTTCGCTCTGCGCCTCGTCGCCCGATCAGCCGCCGCCAGCGGTTCGTGAAGGGACTCCAATCTCCCGAATTCGTCTTTCTCCGCCGCGGACGCGAGCAGTATTCCGGGCGTGCCGGCGCATGCGAATACATCGTCTGTTATTTTGTTGGCGGGTACTGTCGGCGCATTGTCTGCCATGAGCGCCGCAAGCATTGGGGACGTGCGCAGATTCCCTGGAGAAGACCGGTTGACCCACTGGGGAACAAGGCCGATGCCGCGGATGAAACGGACGGGAGACGGACGCAGATGCACCGTAATCCCGTGCTGCGACGCCCGGCGGCAGATTTCGTTCAGCGCCTTGACAGCTTTGTTCGTGAACGAAGGCTTGGTCCATCCCATGCGGCCGTCCGTGGCGACAACGACATCTTTCGCGCCTATGAGCGGCATCTTTGACAACACTTCGTCAAGTATCGCGTCGTTCTGCCTGACTATGCGCGTGTTGTTTGTGTTGGGCGAGTACCAGTTGAGATCCGGGAACCAGTTGAACGCCTGCGTCATGTCGACGGTCACATGGAGGGACTGAAGGTCGATCCAGTTGCGTTCGCGCTCGAGTTCGCGTCGGTCGCGCATGCGAATGTATTTCCAATCGACCATTACGCCGTCGTAGTGCTCGAAGAACGTCGGGCGGCGAAGGATGTGCTCCTTGACGGACATCGTTCCGCGCAACGCGAGAGACACGCCCTTTGGCGCGGCAGGAGGGCGCTCGTGAGGAATCTCGCGTATGTCCACGCCTTCGTCCAGCCTGACGCGGAAGGTCCTCACGCTCTGGGCGGCGATAGTGGTCGCTGTGTCCGCGCCGGCCTTGAACGTTCCGTTCGTGGCAATGCAAAGCGGCAGCCAGCCGCGCGCGGTGCGTTCGCCGACCGCCACAGGCAGCTCATCGACGGACAAGATGCGGCCAGCCTTCGCCTGCAGCGAAAATGGCTTCTCCTCGAACGTGGCGTTCTCTATCAGCACGGTGTATTCGCCCTTCTTCCGGCGGCAGGTGACGAACAAAAGCCCGTCCCCATCCCGCGACTCCGACACGGAGAATATGGTCTGACTGCGGAATATGCCATCAAGGGCGACGCGGACGGCGGGCACGAGCGGATACGGATTTGCAAGGGGCCTCTCCACACCGCCGGACGGCGGCAACGCGCACTGGGGCTTCTCGGTGACGCCCCATTCGGAATCCAGGACGGTCACCTGTCCGCGCAGTCCCGGCAGATTGCGCATGTTGCCGCGCGTGGCGACGAGGTGGCCGCCGCCGTCAAGGTACGCCTGCATCTTGTCGACGAACTCGGCAGAAGGCGATATCTCATTGGCCAGCACCAGCACGGGATAGCGCTTCAGGAGCCACAGAGGGGTGTCGGAAAGAAGGCAGTCGGCGATGTCGCCGTACGGCGTGGGGGTTGCGAAACCGCGTTCGTCCTGGAAATATCCAGAATCCTCGTATCCCGGATAGAGCATGCCCAGCACGTCTGCGGCAAAGTAGTCGCCGGGGCGGTACGGCAGGTTGGCCCAGACGCGGTACGGCCGCCCGTAGTCGTAGTTGTGCCGCGGATACGCCCAGCCGGAATAGAAGTCGAGCATGATGGCCACCGGCACGTGCTGCACACCGGGATTCCCGTTCCTCTCGCTCCAGTCGCGCACCTCGCGCTGGAGGACGCCTATCGGGCTCAGTTCCCCTTTGTGTTCCTTGGCGAACCAGTAGAAGCAGTTCTCGATGCCGACCATCCAGCAGTTGTAGAACACGTGCGAGTACATCAGGCGCTTCATGAGGGCCAGCGACGTGCCGCGTTCGGGCATGGGATGCTTCAGCACCTCGCTGCGCGTGGTCTCGGGCTCCAGATTCTCCGGCGTTCTGTCGTTGTAGGCCTTCCACCCCCACCTGTTCCAGATGGAGACGTTCCCGAACCACGGCACGCCGTGCCGCTTGCCGGCGCCGCGTATGAACGCATAGTAGACCTGGCTGTTCGGCAGGGAGAGCGCCGTCTCCGCCCCGATGGTGTGGAAGCAGTTCTCCCGCAGGAAATAGTGGCCGTAGTTGCACGAGATCAGCGTGCTCATGTCGTTGCCGAGCATGCGGTTCGCGTTTTCGAAGAAATCCTGGAAATGGATGTACTGGTGCAGGCGATCCGCCCCGAACGGATGGATCTTGTCGGAGAACGCGATGGCGTAGCGTCCGTCCTGCTCCCCGAGATCCCACCCGAGCCAGCGCGGCCCTAGCGCGCGCCGGATCCTGTCCGACACGCGGTCGAACGTCTCCAGATCGCCGCGGTGGTCGGGCCATCCGCAGGCCGAATCGAACACGATAATATCCTTGTGCTCGCGGAAATACTCGATGATCTCATCAATGTTCGGCAATTCGTTCAATTCCACGTCCGGCCAGATTACATTGCCGAGACGATCCCTGTATACATGATCCTCGAGCGACTTTCTCCACTTCTTCTCATTCATACGGCGCATGGACGTGAAGTGCAGCTTGTCGCCTAGGACCGTGCGGTCCGGCGGCTTTACGGGCCGCCGCGCATCGTCGGGATGCTCGCGGGGGTTTACCGGTTGCGAATATACCGCTACCGCCGCGAAGAAAACAGAAAGAACAGTACCTATCATGACCAGATGCTCCTTTACTCGGTTTTCAGTACTCGTAGCGGGTTTTCGCCTCGCCGACCTGGTCGATGGCCTTCATTATGTAGTCGCGCTTGTGCGGCTGGGTGAAGCACCAGACGGAATTCATGAAGCCCTTGAAGCGCGCAGCGGGAATGACCTTGCGGCTGTAGTCGAAGAAGCCCATGAAGTTTTCGTTCGCCATCGCCGTCGGAACCTGGTCGAAGCCGCCGCGCTCCAGGACCTCGTTCGCGCGCATCATCTTGCGCCGGAAGTCGGCTTCGGACTTCTCCTTCGGGTACGTCTTTTCGTCCGTGGAGGCGTAGTACCAGTTCGACTGCAGCACGTCCCTGGGCATCTTCTCCAGGAACTCGGCTTCGTGCCGCCAGACGTAGTCCGACCATATCCACGGCCGCGCGCCGGCCTTCACGACGGCATCGTGGAAGAACATGAAGTCGTGCCACCACAGGTCGCCCTTGCGCACCACGACGTAGCTGTACGTGTGCTGGTGCCAGTAGTCCTCCTCGTCATATCCGAGATGCAGCAGCTCCGGACCGTCGAAGATGTCCACGACGTCGCGGATGATGTCGCCCGCGACACGATAGTACGGCTCCGTCGACACCATGCGTTCGTAGTCCTTAAGCCAAGGGTCGTGGGATGTGGAGAAGTTAATCTTCGGGACGACCGTCAGGCCGAGTCCGCGCAGGTATTTGAGCTCTTCTCGCATCTTCGTCACGCTCCAGGTGCCCTTCACCGCCAATTCAGGGTGGCTGGGGTAGAACAATCCTTCCCCGAGGTCCAGCACGAGCGTGTTGAGCCCCTTTGCGACCATCCGCTCTGCGGCCTCGTGGAAGACCTTGTCGTCAAAGCGCACTTCGTCGGAGTACAGGCCGTGGCCGTCCTTGTCGCCCCATTTGAAGAAGCCTTCCGTAACCCTGTTCTCCACGCGCACGTCGCTCCACATGTTGTTGCCAAGGTGCAGCAGCACGCCCCAGATGCGGTCGGACGTCTTCGTGTGCGCAAGCTGCGGCGCAGCGCAGCCGGAAAGCGCTCCGGCGGCGGCAAACCCGGTCTTTGCGATGAATTCCCTGCGTGTCATTTTCTTCCTTTCCAGAGGTGCATCCTACTTGAAGATGATGGTCATGCCGCGGACGCCAAAGACCGCCACGACCGAACCGCCGCGGCGGACGAGGCGCACGGGCATGCCGTTGCGCGGCGTTTCGCCGACGAAACTCGCATTGGCGAGGTTTGCCGCCCCAGTCACGGAAGCGGCCGTGAAAAGCGTCATCCTGTCGCCGTCGGCAAGATCGTCCGGAAGGTTCTTCAGCGTCACGACCGGGTTCTGCGGAATCGCCACGGACACGCCCGCGATATCGATTCCCTCCGGCGCAGCGCCGTCCACGACCAGGTTCTCCCACGTGCAGGCCACAGGCGCGGCAGCAGGCTTTGCCGGAAGCGCCTCCGGCTCGCGACCGAACCACTTGTCCATCAGATAGTTGCGCGTCGCGACCTTCTCGCGCTCGGACAACTTGCGCTCATAGATGACGACCTCCGCGACCACCTGGCCGCCGCGGCGGATGCCGGAATAGGAGGAAGGCTGATAGCGGTCGACGCACAGCCCGGAGGCGTGGACACCGGAGACGGGATGGAGTTCCGTCAGCACGAATTCCGTGCCGGGCTTGACGGAAGATGCGACGACCGTGCCGTTTGTCAGCATCTCGCCCATGCGAATCGGCTTGGTCTCGTCGCTCGTCTGGTAGATGAGTTCGCCGCCGCTGCCGCGGCAGAACCCCATACGCCCGGTGATGCCGGAGTATCCCGAACTGCCGAGAATGGGGCCCCCGTCGTTGTCCTCCTTGAAGCGCGACACGATGAAAACGGACCGCACAGATTCGAGCGGCTCGACGAAATGGAGATAGCACCCCTTTCCATCGCCGGCGTTCCCGCTTCCCTCGCTTTCCGCCTGATACGTGCCGAAGTCGACGACCGGCAACCCGTTCAGCGTTACATCGGGGCTGACGAACGGACGGCGGTTCCCGCTCCAGCCGATCGAATACCATCTTGCCTGGTTGCCGCCCGCATCATCATGCCAGATGGAGACGAAGTTCGTGCCATTGATCGTTTCCGTCGTCATGGACTTAGCACGCGAGGCGTCAAGATGCAGCGCGGCACCGTCCGCCAAGGCGGATTCGGCCTTAGGCTCGCCGGGGCCCGTCACGTCGAGCCGCCCTTCCCTGACCACGAGCTCCCCCGCGCCAGTACAGGTTGCGGCATCGACCTTGAGACTGCCTGCGCCCGTCTTGACGAGCCTGCCCGTCACGTCCAGCCGCCCGATCCGCATCTCGGATCCTGCCGGGACATCGATCGCCGCGTCGCCATCCGCCGTGACGCGCTGGACGGCCGGGACATCAGGCTCCGCATAGCCCGGCAGCGTCTTGCCGAGCCACTTGTGCGCAAGATACGCCTGCACGTCGCAGATTTCCTCCTCGGTCAGCTGGCGGTCGTAGAGGAACACCTCGCCCAGAACCAGGCCGCCGGCCCAGGTGCTGTCGTAGTATCCCATCCTGGAAACGGAGGACGAGCCCGGAAGCTGGATGGCGACCGTCTGATAGCCCCAATGCGCCAGGCCTGCGCTCGAGTCGCGACGAATGCCGTCCACGACCACAAGTCCGTTCGTCGCCGGGATTGTCGGCTCCTTCCCGCTGTATTTGCAGATGTTGTCGGCACGCTTGACAAGGCCGTCATGCGGCGAGTTGTTGTAGAACCGCGGCTGAACGCTGTTCCGCAGGAAATTGCCGTTCAGGATGTGCCCGCCGTCGTTCTCGCCGCCGATGAGGGCGATCATCGTCGTGACGCCGTAGGCAGACCTGTCCGCGCCGCCGCCGTACAGCTTCATATAGCAGCCGTTATATGTGATGGTCGGCCCGAAGTCGGCGACGGGCAGCCCCGTCACCGTCGCATTCTCGCGCAGCGTCGGCCGGCGGGCGGCGGTGGGATTCGTGAGGTAGACCGCGGCGTTGTCGAATTCCGCGTACGCCCTGTCCACGAGATTTGTCAGCGCCTCGATCTTCCCCGTCTCGTCCACCGCACGGGACGAAGCGTCGGAGACGTCAAAGCGCAGATAGCAGCCGGACGGCAGATCGGCAAGCGAAGGGATCGGCCTGCCGGCAAGCCGCAGCGTGCCGGACGTGGCGCGCAGCACACCGCTCCAGTTCTTCATCTGCCGTGGCGCGAAGACGCCCGCACCAGCCATCTGTATCTCGGCATCGGAGGAATCGGATCCGTCAAAGCCCCCGATGATGCGATCGACGGAAAGAACCTCGCCGGCGGACGGCGAAACCGAAACGGCCAGGGGCGTTGCGCCAGCCCCCCACAGCTTCCACTCGCCGATCCGACCGTAGCCGTTGTAGCCGAAGACGGGGCGCGCGAACCATTTCTTCTGCAGCCAGGCCTCGATGCGCTGCACCTCCCCCAGCGTCAGCACACGGTCGAAGACGAGCATCTCGGCGATCTGCTGGCCGCCCGAACGCGCCTTCATGGAGTTGCGGGCGTCGCCGACACCGATGCCGGTCGCCGTCGCATTCGCCGCAAGCGGACAGTAGGAGAACACCTCCCACTCGCCCGTCCATCCCGTCAGATAACCGAGTGCCGGGGAACCGTTGTGACGCAACGTCGCTTCACGAGAACTCTGCCTGGAATTGCCTTGATGGAAAATCGGCGTGGAATAGTCGAACCTGTCGATCGTCGATCCATGGAAAAGGCCGCGATGCCAGGCGATCGTCGAGTCGAGTCCGCCGCCCATCATCCATGCGCCCGTCGCCTTCGTCACTTCGATGACCGTGCCGATGTCCACGAGCGCGTTCGTCGGTTCGCCGCCGCCGATCGAGACGGCGTTGAAGACCAGCGCCTTGCGCGAACCGAACTCCTCGAAATCCACATAGGGGAATGCTCCGCCGACATATCCGGGAGCCACCGGTTTGTTGCTTGAGCCGTCGCCCCAACCGTCCCAGGTCGCACCGGCAGGACGATGCTGGAGCGAGCGCGTCCCGACCTTCGAGGGAATTTCCGTCACATCTCCGGCGGACGAGAACGTCCAGCCGTTCGTCTCCGAAGCGTCGAACCAGTAGACGGGATACCCGATGTCCGCAGGATACGCCGTCGCCGACTGTGTCGAAAGCGTCACGTTTTCGGCGGCGGTCAGCGTCAGCGCGTTCACGTCAGAAACCGTCGCGCCCGAAGCGACAAGAGCCAGTCCGGAAAGTGCAAAGCCCAATGTCTCAAGGTTGCTCATCGTCAGTCCTCTCTTTCGTTATGCATTTGCTGATGAAGTAATGCGCCATGGAAAAGCTCTCAATCAATGCGCAGGACAAGCTCGCCGTATCCGTCGGCGACATCGAGGGCGATTCCGCCGTCCGGCGGCACGGTGTCAGTCGTACGCAACGTCACGGACGGAGAGCGCTGCAAAACCGAAATGCGCTTGCCAACCAGTTCCCTCGGCAGGCGAACGACCTCGCCCGCGAGCGTCTTGTGAAAGTCCACGTAGACGACATGCGCCTCGCCGTCGCGATGGTGGTAGAACGCCGTGGCATCAGGCTCCTGTTGCGGGTCGAAATACTGCGTATAGCCATGATGCACTATCGTACGCCCGGCCGGCACGTTCTCCAGGAGAAAACTGTAGGGATACATCTTGCCCGAGGGATAGAAGAAGTAGGCAAAGGGACGCTCCGCAGACCGGTTCTCCAGCGCGGTGACACCCTGAAGCAAGGAATAGCCGAGCGCCACGCCGACCTGCCGCCGACCGGATGCGTCGCTGGCGATACGGATGAAGCGGTCGGGCATGTTTTCCGGATCGACGCAATCCGCCCTGCCCACGGAATAGTTTACCTTCCACGGCGGACAGGGCATCCTCTCGACGGCGGTCATGTCCACGGCCACTTCCGGGTTGCCCTGAAAGCCACGCAGCGTGGTCTTCTTCATGCGAGGGATGTAGAATTCCACGTTACGCCACGGCCCGATCGATCCGTTCCAGCCGTAGATTACATCCAAGGCGTCCACGTTCGCCAGCGGCGCGACGAACGTGGTGGTGCGCAGGGCGAGGCGCGCGCATCCCGGCTCGTAGCGGTAGACGGTGCGCACGCTGATGAGAGCGTCGAGCTTGGCGAAATCCGCGAAACGCGCCGCGGCCTCGGGGTCGTCGAGAAAGACGGCTTTGGGCCGCTTCGACTCCCATGCCGCAAGCTCCGGCATGGAGCGTCCTCCGCCGGGATGCGCCTTGAGAAAGGCCATGACCGCACGTGGATCGACGACATCGTGTTCAATTTCAAGATCTACGGACGAGCAAGGCGTCTCTACGCGTTCGGGCACGGTTCTGCCGTCACCAGTCTTCCATCCGAAGTGACGTATGCGGCTCATCGGACAGACCTGCACGCGCTTCGTCTGTACAGGCGTGCATTCGCGGCCACCGAGGCGGAACGACCCCTTTTCCTGATGCGAGAAGCACGGATGAATGCCCGCTCTGCCGTCAGGATGGACAAGGATGTGGTCTTTGTCAGGCACGTTTACGACACGATATCTGCCACCGGACGAGTGGACGGCTTCGAGACCGACGTCCGCCGCCGTGAAACCATGATCCGGCAATGTCAGCAAGTTGCCGAAGTAGGAACCATGGTTCCCGCTCAGATAACCGAAATCGTCGCCCAGCTTGATGGGTGAATAGTCGTCGCCGCCCGAATGTATCTTCAACCCCTTGCTGAAGTCCGTAATGGGCATGTCACGCGGAACCAGATAGGCGTCTTCGTTTGCGACGTTATAGACGCGCACCACAAGATCGGTCGTGGCGGAGAACGAACAGCGCACAAGAGCCTCGCGTCCGTCGCGTCGGACGATTACGCCCTCAGAATCCCCCAAAACCGGCAAAGACATGGACGCCGCCAGCAGGATTGCCGCCGAAACACCGCGCGACACCGCCATGGGCGTTACTTGTCGCACCGCTTTCACGCCTTCCGACCCTCCAAAGCCCCTTTGTAGCATAGATCCGCGCCTCGGCATTGCCGCGCACTCCTTTCAGTCGATCCCCTTACGACAAGCGGCGAGGGGAGGAACACGTCGCAGGGCGGGAGAGACGGACTCGCTATCCGCTCCATGAGCCGACGGAACGCGGCCTGCGCCATCTGCTCGCGGTTCTGGCGCACAGTCGTCAAAGGCGGAGTCATCAGAGAGGCGACGGAGAGGTCGGCGAATCCCGTCAGCATCACGTCCTTGGGAACGCTAAGCCCCGCCTTCTCCAAGGTCTGCTTGAACACCGCCGCAATCGCGTCGTTGCTGCAGATGAATGCGTCCGGACGCCGCGCCTGCCTCTTGAGGTAGCGCCTGAGGGCCTTGAGATCGTCTGCCTCGGCATAGAGGACGTTCCCGCCCTTCGGCATCTTCACCCCGGCGAGCTTCAAATGCGATTCCGCTCCGGCGAGACGATTAGCGAAGGTAGTGGGGAAAAGTTGGCAGATGAGGAAGTGAATGCGTTTCGCGCCAATATCCATCAGGTGCTTCGCAATCCGCGCGCCTGCCTCGAGGTCGTTCACTCCCACGACGTCGTAGTGGCTCCGCTCCGGGAACGGCACGATGTCGCAGTCAAGAAGAACGACGGGAATCTTCTTCTTGTCGAACAGCTCGAGGATATGCGGGTTGATCTCGTCCCCGATGGGCCCCGCAAGCGGTTCGTAGATGACACCCGCGAAGTTGCCTTTTATGAACTCGGCGGCAAGCTCGCGCACCTGGGCGATGCGCTCCTCGCGCACATTGCTCCACACCTCGCCGAAGCGCAGCTCATAGCCCGCCTCGCGCGCGAGCCGGTTGACCTCGCTCACTACAGGCTTGAAGAAATCGGTGACTGCGACGCCGGGAACTATCAGCCCGATCTTGCGAGATGCAATGCGCTTCCTTACGAACGTGCCGCTGCCGAGTCTTGAAACGACAAGCCCCTCGCGTTCAAGCGACTTTAGAGCGGCAACGGCCGTCGCCCTCGCCACGCCGAACTTCCTCATAAGCGCAACGACGCTCGGCAGCGGTCGCGAAGTATCGCAGGAACCGCCGAGGATGTTTCTCCTCAGCGACTCTACAATGAAGCTTGCTTTCAATTCGCGCATTGCCAGATTTCCCTCTGGCGCGAATTGTATCAAAAGTTATATCGCCCATGTACACCGTTCTAGAACACTTTTTTCAGGGGGACGAACGGGGCGCCGAGAGGGATCTCGTGATCGACAACCAACGCTTCGTGCAGCTCCTGGTCGCCGAGGGAATTCTCGTCTTCTGTGCATCAGGAGTGAAACGCGTGGCGCGGCTATCTGGACTCGAGTTCCAGGAGCGCGAAGTCGCGGCGCCGGAGCGGAAGCGACGCCGCGCCGCCAGATACGGCAAGCGCCGCGCCAGTCTCCGCGTTCGTGGCCGAGGCCACCTCTCCGTCGCGGAGCGCAAGGCGCAGCGTCGCGTCCGCGTCAGCACGCCCTCCGACGACGGCCAGCAGGCGCCTGCCGCGCCGGTAGACGGACACAACCGCGCCGTCAGGCTGCACGAGCGGGTTCTCCCCGTCCCAGTACGCCGTGTAGCGGCAGTCTTCCGCAGCGATTCCGAAATCCTGCATCTTCCTCATCACCTTCGTGAACAGCTCGCCGTCGCAGTTGCCCAGCGTCGGGCGCACCTCGTGCGGCAGCAGCGTGGCAAGCTCCGTGCGCGTCAGCCAGGTGCGCTCTTCCTTTGACTTCGCGTTTATGATGCCGCCCAGGGAAGTCGCGAAGAAGCCGCCCTGTAGGCCTTGGTTGACGGCCCTGATGTAGTCGTCGGAGAACCTGTCCTGGAACTCGTCCGTCCCGTACTTCCACTCCATGCCCATCATGTTTGTCGCGAAGGCCAGAGTCGGCAGTATGTTCGCATTGGTGTGGTGTATCGTGAGCCACGGGTCCTTTCCGCACTCCGCCATGACCGCCACCTGCCGGCGGCAGAATTCCCTGAGCGCCCAGAGCGAGAAGCTGGGGTGCACCACGCCCTTGTCGTCGATCCATGCGTCTCCCGTGACCCAGTCGTAGTTGCAGCGGAAGAACGCGTTGTCGTTGTACACGCCGTCCATGCCGGCCTCGATCATCTTCTTCAGGTAGTGCACGGCGTAGTCCTGGTGCGAACCGTAGACGGACGTGTAGTCGCCCCACTCGTCGCGCATCGCCTCGCCCTCGTATATGCCCGTGCAGGGGTCGGCGTCGCAGGTGTAGTAGTAGAGCGTCGGGTTCGGCCGCCCATGGAGCTGCTTCGCGGTGTGGAACTCCGCGCCGACATGGGCCTCGAGCGTCTTGCGCGCAGCCGACGGGTCCGTGCGGCGGAGCAGCCAAGGCACCGTCGTCGACTTCCTCTGGTACTCCGCCCAGCACCGCTCTATCCAGTTCGACTTGTACGCAAGGTCTATTACGCCAGTGTCGATGGTCTCGCGCAGCTTGCGCACGTGGTCGAAGTCCATGAACGTCGGATAGCGTGCCATCCCGACGATGTAGCAGCCCCATGTCGGGTTGGACGCCAGGTTGCGGCACGCCCTCGTGCACGGAACGTCGGTGAACGTGTCGGCCCAGCCGCGGCAGCCCCGCGGCTGCGGCTTGAGCGGCGTCGCCTGCAGGCAGACCGTCACGACGCGGCGCGGAGAGCCGGGCGGCGGCGCGTTCAGCACGTTCAGCCTCATGGCCACGTCGCCGTTCGGCCGACGCAGCAGCTCCACCGCGTCTCGGTCCGCCGAGTGCACCCACCCGCGGTCGACATCCGCCGCGTACAGCACGCCGCGCAGGTCGTCGCCGACCCAGCAGTACGGTATGAAGTTGTCCGAGTGCGACTGCGGTATCTGCCGAGAGCCGAACACGCGCCCCGTCCCCGACGGGACGAACCCCGCAGGATTGGTCCGAAGCCCCTCCCCGCAGGCATGGTACAGCACCGAGAACTCCTTCCTGAGCACGACCTCGAGGTACGCACGGTCCGCGGCGAACCCCTCGGGGAAGCCAAGCCGCAGGACGATCAGCCCGTCCTGCTCGATGCGTCCGTTCACGCGCACGTCCCCGCCGCGGCTTGCGTATTCCACGACGGCTGGATCCGTCCGGCGCAGCTCGACGCGTCCGCCCGAAAGCGCAGCGCACTTCCCGCCGCGTTCGACGACGAGCGAAACGGGCTCCGCCAGGATGGACTTTCCGAGCGACGTCATGCCAGAAGGAAGGCCGTTCCCCCCGATCAAGTAGCGGCGCCCGACGCACGAGACCTCGATTCCGCCGCCGGAGCTCGCCGCCTTGAGCGGCTCGAACCCCGGCAGGATCCTCTCCTCGCGCCCCAACGGCGACTTGAACCACTCGTATCTCTTGGCAAGGAAAGTGCGGTCTATAGCAGGCTTCGCCTCCTTTCCGCACGTGACTGTCATGCGGCAGGTGCCTTCCGGCGGAAAAGCGGAGAGGCGCAGCCTGTCGTGCACGACTATCGCGGGACGCTTCCCGCCGACCTTGACGAACGCCCCGTCGCGCGGCAGCTCAAACGACTGCAGCCTCCGTCCGTCGGGAGCGAACACGTCCACGCGCGGACGCCCTTCCGCCAGCATCTCCTCGGGGAACGTCAGCTCCGCGGCGATCAGGCATTCGCTCGGATACCACTTCAGCATGCCCGCGACGCCGCGGTCGCCGCACGCCTCGGCCTTTATCTCGTCTTCGGAGAGCAGACGGTCGCGCACGCGGAACGACATGATCTGCGCGCCGCCGGCCCCTCCGCCGGGGATGAACTCGCCGAGGGCATCAGACGAAAGCTCCACGTCCGGGTGTACTTCTCCCCTAAGCGCACCGTCCACGTACAGGCTTATGCGGTCGCTCCGGATGTTGACCGAGTAAACCGTCTCCTCGCCTGCGGGCGGCGTCTCCGCGAAGGTGAAGTTCTTAGGAGCGCGCTTCACCTCCCCGACGCCATGGTAGAAAAGAAGCATCCCTTGGCGTCCGTCGGGTCCGGAATTCTGCTGAAGGCCGAAATACCCCGGGGCCTTGCAGCGCGACGAGAGATAGCGCCTGTACGCCTTCGCGGGGACAGGCCCCTCCGCGCGCACGCGGACCGTGATGTTGGCGGGCACAGTCGGCGGGACGGACCTGCCGAGCATCTCGGGCTGTCCGCCCACGACGGAGCCCTGGCCGCCCTCCGACAGGGCGAAGCGGGGATAGAGCGCCTCGTCGACGTATGTACCGTTGGAGAAGGGAGTCAGCGTCTTCTGCACCGACGGCTCGGACCTGAAGTTGCGGCCTATCAGCACGCCCCACTCCCCGGGCGCCATCTTCGAGCTTCCGAACGCGCTCGCGGGTATGGCGATCTCGCAGTCCCACACGTCGCCGCGCACCGAGTTGGCGCACTGGACGCCCTCCCCCTTCCACAGGCGCGCCGGCAGCCCGTAGCCTGGGTTGTGATGCCGCAAGTACGTGCGGCCCGTCCACTCCACGACGAGCTGGAACTGCCCGAACCGCGCGAACTCCGCGACGCGCATCTCCTTCGGAGGCGCAATCCACACCTCCACCGAGTCGCCCTTGCCGCAGTTGTCGCGCGGTCCGGCAGCCACGAGGCTCCCGCCGGGCCCCGTCTCCGAGCGGACGAAGACATGGAGCGCTTCGTCCGTCCAAGTCACCGAGCATTCGCACTTCCTTGGATCGGCGACGGCGGGCTTCCCGGTTCTTGCAGCAGTCCGCCAGTCCGCCGCGCCGCAGAACGTCGCGCAGCGGAGGCAGTCCTCCGGCAGTATCACGCCGTCCGTCCTGATTGCTCGGTCCGTCTTCGGAATTACGTACGTGTCCGCGCGGCACATCCCCGCGAATGCAATCGCGGCGGCAAACAAAGTCACTGTGGTCGCTTTCATCCCCGAAGAGCTGCGTTTGTCATTGCGTGGTCGTTCCTTTCTTTGTATACACGTTGCCACTTGTAGTTGTCATGTTACCAAAACCGCGGCGTGATTTCAAGTGCCAAGGGGCGGCATCCGCGAATCGCACATGCGCGTTTCCGCGTCACCCCAAAGTCGTGGCTCAAACCTGCGGGGAATTTTGGTATACTACCACGCGACAGGCAATCGGAGACAGCGATGACAAAGAAAGCATACGTTAACGGCGAGGAAATCGGCGAGGGGGCGGTCACGTTCGAGCTCAGCCGTCTCGTGAAGTTCTACACCAGCCACGGCATACCCGAGGATGAGGTGAAGAAGAGCCTGCCAGAGCTGGAGGAGAAGGCGCTCGAACAGGCCATCGGGGCGAAGCTTCTGCTAATGCGCGCCGCGCAGCTCGACCTGCCCGTCACCAAAGCAGACGTCGACGCCGAGGTCGCAAAGGTGATATCGCAGATCGGCGGGGAGGAGAACTACCGCCGCGCCCTAGCCGCGCAGAACCTGACGGAGGACGGTTTCCGCCGCGAACTCGAGAAAGGCGCCCGCGTCAACAAGCTAGTGGAACGTGCCTGCGCAGGGGTCCCCGACCCCACGGAGGAGGAAGTAGCCGCGTTCTACGACGCGCAGCGCCGGGCCGGCAAGACCGGCAACGCCACGCTGGTCGACATGCACGACCAGATAAGGGACCTCCTCCGCCACGACGCCCGCGGACGGGCCATGGAGGCATTCGTGGCGGAGCTCAGGGCCAACGCGACCGTCGAGTACCGCTGAGGTTCACTCGAAGGTCACGAAGAAGGCCGCGGAGAAGAAGTCCGGCTTGACAAGCGTCAGCGCGCCGTCCTTGAAATCCACCTTGTGCGACGCGAGGTCGTGCGTGTAGTCGAGGAGCGTGCAATTCGCTTTCGCGCCTGACGCCACGCCCTTCACGGACACGGATATCGTGCGGTTGACCCCGCCGTAGTCCACGACAAGCAGCGCCTTGCGCCCGGCGGCATCCTTTACCGGAAAGAGCGTTATTGTGCCGTCCGACGTGCTGTCGCATATCGTAGAATACCCCTTCACGATGTCGCCGAACTGCTTAAGCGCGTAGAACACCTTGTACTTGCGCTGGAGCTCGTCCTTGAAGCCCCATGACCCGGTGTGGCGGCAGCCGTAGTAGTATGCCTGCGTCATCTTGGACCTCTCCAGGTTCGCGAGCGCCGCGAGGGTGAAGCACGCGCTGCGGATTCCGTTGTGGCTGTCGGGGCCTTCCCAGATGCGCGCCTTGACCGCAGGGTCGGAGCACCTCTGCATGTCGCCCCAGCTGTAGTTCTCGCCGAAGTAGTGCCACTCGTTCAGGATGAGCTCGCACTTCGGGAAACCGTACGAGTCGCAGAGCTTGCGGCCGAGATCGGCCTCGCGGCTGTATTGCATCGGGTCGCGGGCGTAGCCGTGCCAGGAGATGAAGTCCGGCGCGACGCCGGCGTCGCGGCAGGCCTTGAGTATGTCGTTGAGCCAGACGGTGTTGTAGCTGCAGAGCGCCGGTCCGCCGACCTTTATCTCGTCGCCGAACTCGGTCTTCAGACGCCGCAGGACCTTGACGAAGAACTCCACGAACTTGCCGCGCAGCTCGTCGCGCTTCGCTGTCAGCGCGTCTCCGGAGAGGTGCTCAGTGCCCTCCGGCGGGCACCACATGCTGACGTACCCCTCCGGCTCGTTCCATATCTCCCAATACTTGATGTTCCAGTTGTACCCATTGGCCCAGCCGCGGTTGTAGTGGCGCACCGTGGCGGCAAATATCTCGGCGACCTTGTCGAAGTCGTCGGGGATCACCGAGTTGAAGTGCACCCTGTGGCCCGAGTGCTCGATCGACGTGCCCATGCGGAAGAAGACGTCGAGCCCGGCCTCCTCGCGCGTGCGCTTCAGCAGGTAGTCCGTCGGGCCGAAGTGGTAGTTCTTCGGGTCCTTCGCGTCGAGGTGCATGAGCGGGAAGATGTGGAAGTAGTCGCACACGCGCTGGTTGGGGTTGGTGAGCGCCCAGTCGTGGGTGTGCGCGTACTTGTAGCCCATCGCCTTCACGTCGTCGAGGGCCTGCTGCGTAAGCGAGCAGATGGTCGGCCCGAACCCCGAGGAGTGTATCTCCGGGCGCATTTTGCATACATCCTGTCCGAAGTCGGCCGTCAGGGCCGCGGCAAGAACGAGCATGATGTTCATCGTGTTCTCCTTATTGTTTTCGTTTGTGAAGGTCTATCGGTTCGCGGCCTCTGCGCCGCGGTGCGGGCAGCCGGCGCAGGAGCCGCCGCACGAGACGTCCCTGCCGGTCCAGCAATACGTGCACAGACGGTCCATGGGCAGCCCTATCGCCGCGACAAGGTCGTCCACAGTCTGGAACGCCAGCGACGTCAGGTTCAGCTTGCGCCGGATGTACTCGACCATCCCGCGGTAGGCTTCGCCGCGGTCGTCGCGGTACTTGTCGACGTCGGCCCCCTCCCCCTCCTGATCGCGGATGTACCGGCGGGTTATGAGGTCGTACTCGTTCTTCGATCGCGAGAAGTTGATGAACCTGCACGGGTAGAGCAGCGGCGGGCATGCTATGCGCACGTGCATCTCCCGGCAGCCCTCGGAGTAGAGGCGGTCGGCCTGCCTGCCGAGCTGCGTGCCACGCACGATCGAGTCGTCGCAGAAGACGAGGCGGCGGTCCCTGATTAGCCCGGGTATGGGTATGAGCTTCATGGCTGCCACCTTCTCGCGCTGGCTCTGGTCCGACGGCATGAACGAACGCGCCCAGGTCGGGGTGTACTTCACGAACGGCCGCGCGAACTTTATGCCCTTCTCGTGGGCGTAGCCGAGCGCGTGCGACGTGCCCGAGTCGGGGATGCCGCATGCGGCGTCCGCCACGATGGAGTCGCGCTTGGCCAGTGCGCTTCCGCAGCGGTAGCGCGCCATCTCGACGTTGCGCCCCTCGTACGACGACGCAGGATATCCGTAGTAGACCCAGAGAAACGCGCAGATGGCCATCTTGTCGCCTGGCGGCAGCACGGTCACCACTTCGCCCTCGGGGGTGAGTTCCACCATCTCCCCGGGACCGAGGTCGCGCACATGCGAGTAGCCGAGGTTCGGAAGCGCGCAAGACTCCATGAGCGCGACCATCGCGCCATCCCTCCGGCCCACCACAACCGGGGTGCGCCCGTAGCGGTCCCTGGCGGCGAAGAGCCTCCCGTCCTCCGTGAGTATCAGCAACGAGCAGCTGCCCTCGACGCGCTGCTGGACGTAGCGCACGCCGTCCACTATCGACGACTGCGTGGCTATGAGGGCGCTCACGACCTCCGTCGGCCCCACCATGCCGCTCGTCGTGGAGAACTGGAGCTGCGCCGAGTTGCCCACGAAAAGCTCGCTCTTGAGAGTCTCGATGTTTGATATGAGGCCTACCGTGACGATCGCGAAGGTCCCGAGCTTGGAGCACATCACCAGAGGCTGCGGGTCGGTGTCGGAAATAACTCCTATGCCCACGCGCCCCCTGAAGGCGGCTATGTCATGCTCGAACTTCGACCTGAACGGAGCGTTCTGGATGTTGTGTATCGACCTCTGAAAGCCCCTCTCCCCGAGAACGGCCATCCCGCCGCGGTGCGTGCCGAGATGCGAATGGTAGTCCGTGCCGAAGAAGAGATCGCTTACGCAATCTTCCTTCGAGACGACTCCGCAGAATCCACCCATGTGTCTCCTTTCTTTTGACCGGGAATATTATACCACACTTTCGCGCTGGGAACCGCTCGCCGGGGCGCGGCTCACCCCTACTTGATTGCCGTCGCCTCTTTTGCGCCGCGGGCACCCACGCCCACCTGTTCGGCGGACGAATGCGCGGTGAACTCCGGCGCGTACATGCACTGTATCGTGGCAAGCCCGCCGGAGAACCTGCCGCGCTGCTGCACGCGGTACGACGTCTCCAGCACGAACACGCCCTTGTTCAGACGGTCGATGTAGTAGTGCGTCGCCGTGTCGCGCGTAGACTGGTAGTAGCCGACGCCGTCACGCCAGCGATACGACGAGAGGACGTCAACCGGCTCGGCGCATGCGGGCCTCTCGTCCCTCAGGTGCACGAACTCGTATGTGCGGTCGCTCGTTATCTCAAGCCGCGCGACTAGCTCGTCGCCGGGATCCAAGACGCCGTCGATGGACGTGAGGCGCGCGCCCTTCGGTCCGGACACCTTCTTGTAGTACTTCTTCTCGATGCGCAGCTCCTTCGGCTCGTGCGCCCGCACCTTGAGCACGTCCTCGAAGTACGACCAGTGCACGCCGCCCCACGAAACGCCCTTCGCGCCCGCGCCGGTGAAGGAGATCTCGCCCATCTCGGGCCTGATCGCGTCCGCCGCGTAGCGCACCGACCACATGCCCGTCCCCTTCTCGGCGTTTTCGGGAACGACCTTCTCCCCGCCAAGCGACACCTCGGCGAGCGAGGTGCCGGCGAGGAGGTCCGCACCGCCGCCGAGCATGAGCGCGTATATCGCGTCGGCGGTCGCGGCGGTCGTCGTCCAGTCCTGCGTCTGCTTCTGCTTGAGGAGCCACACGTTGCACGCCTCGGCGCTCTCCTCGTCGCCCGTCACCTCGCGGAACGCCTCGACGACGAGCGCCTGCGTCGACACCGGCGCGGCGAAGACGCTGCAAGAGAAAAAATACGGCCTCTTCCAGTACATGCCGAGCTCGTCGGAAACGACGCCGCGCTCCTTGATCGAGGCCATGATCTCGTTCGCAGCCCTCTCGTCCCCGCGGCGCTTCAGCGCAATCGCCGCAAGCGCCTGGGACTCAAGCCCGAAGTCCGTCCACTCATTCTTGACGTGCTTGACAAACAGCTCGGAGTCCTTCGCGTTGCTCTCCTTGGGCACGCCCTTGAAGGAATGCAGGTAGAGCCAGCGGATGTCGAAGCCGTTGACGCGGAACGGTATCTTCAGCTTCTTCTCGTTATTGCGCCGATCCTTCACGTCCTCGGCAACCTCGCGGTCGAGCGCGGCGACTGCGTCGGCGAAGAGACTGGGGCATCCAAGCCCCGCGAGATGATTGAGCCTTGCGAAGCCGGTTAGGATGTAAAGCGTGATGCCGGGGGACGACGGTCCGCCGGGGAACCACGGCCAGAGTCTATCATCGTTGAGCAAAAGCATGAGCTTCTCCATGCACTTCGCCTGCTCGCCAGCAAGGCGCTTGCCGTCGAAGAGGTCGCCGAGCCGCGCGCGCGCGGCAGTCTCGTGCTCCGCCTCGCGCACCCACGGCGTCGACTCGATGGCTATCGACTTCAGGTGCGGATCGGACTCGAGCGGACTCTTCAGCGCCTGCGCACCGGCCGCCTTCCATGCGTCGAACGTCTCGCGTATGCGCGGGTCGGAGTTCGCGATGAACTCCCCGAGCGCGTTCGCGTAGTAGCGGCTGAACGTCTGCTCGCAGCACTCGTGAGGGAACTCCATCAGATATGGCATCGACAGCACCGCGTACCACGCGGGGCGCGACACCGCGCGCACAGTGAGGTCCTGGTGGCGGATCGTCCCAGAGCCCTTGCTCGCAAGGAGGTTCTCGAGCTTGAACGCCTTCGTCTTCGCCCCGCGCGCGTTGAGCTGCACCGCCTCGCGCACGAGGACGCGCCGCGACAGTACCGGCAGGACGCCCTCCTCGCCGTCCGCGAACGACTCGCCCTTCGCCTTCGCGACGTACTTCAGGTATCCGCAGCCGTCGGGAATCGCGAGATGGAACTCGAACGTCTTCGACTCGTGGGGGGCGAGGGAGAATGGCTGAGGGGCGGGGGACACGAGACGCGAGACGCGAGACGCGGCGAGACCTTCCCCAATCTCGCGTCCCTCGCCTATCGTCTCACGCCCCAACTCACCCACACTTAACTCCACCACTCCGCTCTGCGGCTCTTCCTCGGTGTTCGTGACCTTCACGGCGAAGAGGAAGTCGTCGCCTTCGCGAACGAAGCGCGGCGGATTCGGCTCGCACATGAGCGGCTTGGTCGTGGTGATGTCGTCGTTCCTCAAGATACCGCCCCTAAGCTCGTTGTCGTGCGCAACCATGAGGAGCTTCCAGCCGGTGAGCGCGTCCGGCGCGGTGAAAGTGAACGAGACGTTGCCTTCCGCGTCCGTCTCCAGGTCGGGGAAGAAGAACGCCGTCTCCTTCAGGTTCGTGCGCGGCGGCGAATCCGGCTCGGCGTTGGCGGCATTGGGCATCGCCGGAGACTTCGCTGCACAGACCGGAGCCTCGCCGCATGCCGCCTCCTCCACCATCGCCGCGCCGGCTGCGCACTTGGCCTCGCCTGCCGCGAACCCCCTTCGCAACCCGAAGCCGTAGCCGCCCAGAGACCGCCACGACGGGAACACAAGGTTCGCAGAATAACAGCTGCCATACGTGAACTTGCCGTCGATGACGGGCAGGTTCTCCACGACGTTCTGCAGGACAGGGCTTCTTGAATAGCCTGTCCACGGCGTGAAGTGGTCCGTGAGGCCGAGCGTTACGTCGTGCCACTTGTAGGCGTCAAGCGAACGGTCGTACATG
Organism: Kiritimatiellia bacterium; assembly: GCA_017405115.1. The sequence continues at coordinate 15,017 of JAFRBA010000131.1, read as the reverse complement.
AAGGCAAGCACCTCGGCGGACCCGGACACCTTGAACTTCCACGTCTCCACCTTGCCGGGGTTGAGCTTTTCTGTCAAATGCTCGGCCTTGATGTTGAGGTGTTTGTTGTCCCACGGCACCCACACTGTCGCGGAATTGTGGTAGATGCGGTTCTCGCGGACGAATGTCGTCTCGACCTCAAGCTTGCCGCGATGCTCGTCCGCAACCGGAAGCTCGCAGAGCCACAGAGGGCTATCGCCCGAGACATATTTGTCGAGAATGGCCTTGCCGTTGCTTGTCACCTTGACGCGGCACCAGCCCCTCTCGTAGCCCGTCCCCCAGTAGACGCGCATCGTCCCGCCGACCTTGACGTTGTGCGCCTCGACGCGGAAGAGCTCCGGCATTGCGATGCCAAGTCCATTCGCATGCGGATCGAACACGCAGAACGAGTCGATGCCTTTCACCGTCTTGCCGTTCTGGTCCTTCGCTTCGAAGACGAGCCTGTACGCGCCGACGCCAAGCTTCAGTTCAGTCGTCCATTTCTCCGGCGGTTTCGTCGAAACCGCCCTACCGTCCTGTTCTGCGTCTATCGAGAGGATCTCCTCGCCCGGTTCCCACGTCTCCCAGTCCCAAGGGCCCTTCGCGTCTCGGTCGCTGGAATAGCGCCCCTCGCCGGCCGGCTTGCGGACAGGACGGGCGGGAGCCTTGAGCCTAAATGCCCTCAGCGTCCCCCTGACTGGAACGTGCGTTCCCGCAAGCGACCGTAGCGACACGTTCACCTTGACAGGCTTGTCAGCCGTGAGCCAGTCCCCGTCCTTCCAGATGTCTGCGCGCAAGGCGACGGTGCCGACCTCGAACGACGTCTGCGCCGTTCTTGCCTCGCCCGTCCCGTCGGTGACGGTCGCAGTCACCGTGAAGTTGAACGACGGATCGCCGGAGAGGTCGGCCTTCGGCGAGGCTACGGGAATGAACGTCACTTTGAATACGCCGTTCTCGTCAGTCTCGGCCGTGCCTTCTGCGACGAAGTTCTCGCCGTCGTCGTCAATCTTGATCCCGAACCATCTGCACCAGTCGGGATAGCGCGTCGAGCGTTCGACCTCCCATTCGACTTTCGCCTTCTGGACGGGCAGCCCAGAATACGTCAGGGCCCTGCCTTCGACCGTCATCGCCGCGCCGAGCGTCGCATTGTCGGACGCCTCCCCGAATTCCGCCGTGAACTTCGGGCGCTTGTACTCCTCGACGTTAACCACCTTCGTCCTCTCGCCGCTCTTGCCGTCGGCGAGGACGACTCGCGCCATGACCTTGTATTGGCCCGTAAGTCGGCCGACCGGCACGGCAAAGACGCACTTGAACGAACCCCACTTGGTCGCCTTCATCCGCTCTACGCCGACTTCCTTTCCGTTCGGATCCGTCAGCGTGACAAGAATCGTCTCGCCTGGCAGCGTGCGGAAGTCGCGCGTGTTGGGGTTCGCGTGGTATGCGATGCCCTTCACGAGTATCTCCTGCCCGGGACGATACAGCGCGCGGTCGGTGAACAGGTCGACATGCTCGTACTCAGGATCCTCGTGGTCTGGCCTGCCGGAGCCGTCGTTGCCGAGCGAAAGCACCTCGCTGCCATCCTTGACGACGCGTACATGACGCATGAGGACGCCGTTCTCGCCTTTCTTCACATCCGCCGCGAAACGTCCATCTGCATCGGTCGAATACCTTTCTCGGAGCTTGCTGAACCGTCCGCCTCTGTCGGGATAGCCCCAGAGCTCGATCTTTGCGCCCTCGACCGGCTCGCCAGACTCCGCGCGATAGACTGTTCCCTTGAACTCGCCGTTGCCCGTCTTGAGGACGAGGGCGAGCGGCGTCACCGTGACATACTGCGCGAAGAGCGGCAGCTTGTCCGAGCCGAACTTGTCGTTCGCCGCGGCGTAGAGCACGTAGTGGCCGGGCTTGACGTCGGAAGGCGACGCAAAGACGAAATCCTGCTCGCAGTACGTCGGCTTGAGGGGGAACGACTCCTTCCACACCTTTGCCGGCTTGCGCTTGATGTATTTGAACTTCAGCGCGTCGGAAGCGTTGTAGCCGCCAGTCGCAGTGCCGATCGAGCGGTCGTCGACCAAGTCGTCGAACGAGACGGGCACGAGCCGAAAGTGGACTTCAGAGAGATTGCGCGCCGACACCTTGATCTCCGGCCAGGGCGCGCACCAGTTGCGCTCCGTCTTGAAGGAGAGCTCTGGCTCTTCGATCTTGGGAACCAGGTTGGCGCACCGCCTGCCGCCGATCGACCCCGGCCATTTCGCGGCGTATGTGGCGGCAAGTTCGTGCGCGGCGACGCGTTTGCCGTCGATGTTGAGCATCTCGGCCTTTTTCGCGGCGGCGATGGCAACGACGTCAGTCTTGCCTTCATGGCGCCCGATGAAGTCGTCGAGGAAGGCTGAGAACGCGGCGGTGCGTTCCTTCTCTGGCTTCTCGTCGAATTCGCGGACGTATTCGGCGCGGTCGAACTCCGCGAGCGCGAGCGCGTCGCGGTTGCCGTCCGCCGCATGGAACGCAATCAGCCTGTCGTAGAGGGCAAGCCCCTTCTCGAGCGTCTTGTCGGGAATGTCCTCGCCATAGAACTTCACGGCGTCGCGGACTGCGAAGTCGAACAGCGTCGGGCAGTAGGATTCCGGCACGCCGCCCTTGCCGAAGATGAGCTCCCAGCGGGACATCTTCTGAGCCTTCAGCTCGTCGGAGCGCGCGAAGACCTTCTCGAACTGCTCCTCGATGGTGGCGCCGATCTTCTCCGGAGACCAAGGCGGCATCTTGTCCTTTGCCGCGTCGTCGTCGAGCTTCGTCGGGCTGTCGCCGCCCCAGCGCCACCGCTGCGAGTTGTCGAGGTACGTGTGCGCGAGGTGGAGCTGGAGGACCGCCTGCAGCGGCGCCGGTTGCGCGTCGACGGACGCCGCCAGGGCGGGGAGCCAGTCGGCCGTCTGCTCGTCGGTGAACCTCTTCATCGCTTGCTCGCGCAGCAGGAACGCGCGGGCGGCGTCGGGCCAGCGCCCGACGGCGACGGCTTCGCGCTCTATCTCCGCGACCTTGTTGGTGACGGTGCGCGGCAGGTCCTTCCCGCGCGCCTCGTCAACGACCCTCCATGCCTTGCTGAAATCGTATGCTCCCATAGCCACTCCGTTCAGCGCGACTGCCGCGGCAAGCGCCGCGGCCCATATCGCGATTTGACTTCTCTTTGCTCTGTTGTTGCAATAGCTCATGCCCACCCAATTCATTTCACATCCATCTCGAAGGTTCCGAGGGGCAGGTCGACCTCGTTGTACACGACGCCGGCCCACGGCTTCTTCCAAGCATAGCGCACCGCCTTCGGCTCGGCGACGCCGGGAGCCTCCAGGAGGATGAAGTCGTCGGCGATTGTGCCGTCGTTCATGGCCTTGCGCGGCACGAAGTTCAAGACGCGCGCGTTGTGCCAGACGCCGTCCGCGCCGGCGAGCTCGAACGGCAGGTCCGGCGAGAAGCGCTGACCGCGCTGGTAGGCGTACAGGGCCTTCGCGTGGGCGAAGGCGACCTTGACCACGTTGGAGGAGGCTGTCGCCGAGACCGCCTCAGGGGAGCGGTCCTCCACGCGGTCGAATCCGTAGTCGCGCCTCAGCGCGTGAAGTGCGAGCCGCTTCGCGACGAGCCACTTCTCGTTGGGATGTATGTCCCCTATGCAGCCGAGGTCGTTGATGACCGTCATCGCGGCGTTGGTCTCGGCCTTCTCGAAGGCGGCCTGCACTCGCAGGAACCTCGGGAACGCCTCGTCATAGTCGAACGTGCGCGACGTGCCGTCGGCGTTCTTGTGTGTCACCTTCCCGCGCGCGAACGGCGCGAGCTGCACGTAGTAGAAGCTCAGCCTGGGGTTCGCGAACATCTCGCTCCACCTGTCGTAGAGCATGCGCATCTTTCCGCCGTAGGCGTCGACCTCGCCGAGATAGATGTTGGTCTCGCCCTGGTACCACACGGCGCCGCGGATCCCGTACGGGTAGACGCCCTTCAGCAGCGAGCCGTCGAGGTCGGCGACCTTGGCGTTCAGCCCCGGGAGGAACGAGTCTATGTTGCATCCGCCAACAGCCGCGACGACCACGCCCACCGGTACGCCCAGCTTCTCGTGAAGCTCCAGCGCATAGTGCACGGCTATAGACGCGCGGCGCCCGCCGGAAAGAAACTCGGGGGTGAAGCGCCGCCAGCCCGCGGCCGCAGGCGGAGCCTGCAGGTAGCGCACGAGCGGCTTGTCCGTCGCCTGCGCAACCATCGCCCCTATCCCGTCGCGGTAGCGCGCGGTCTTCGGGTCGACGAGCGCCATCGCCATGTTGCTCTGCCCGGCGCACAGCCAGACCTCGCCGACAACGACGTCGTCGGCCGAGACCGACGACGTCGCCGTGGAGGCGACGAGAGAGCGCGGCGTGGACGACGCAGGCAACGCCGGCAGACTGACGCGCCAGTTCCCGGACTTGTCGGCCGTCGCCGTTGCGGACGCCCCGCCGTAAGCGACGCGGATCTTCTCGCCCGGCGTGGCGCGCCCCCAGACCGGTATCGGGCGGCCGCTCTGCAGCACGGCCCCGTCAGTGAAGGGACGGCCAAGCGACAGCCCGCCCCGCGGCAGCGACGCGGCGGCGAGCGCCGCGTCGTCGACCTTGAAGTCGTAGAAGCGGCAGCGTCCCTCGCTGCCGATGATGCCGACAGAATACACTGCGGGAACCGTCTCGTCGCGGAGCCCGACGGTGACGCCGTCGGCCGAGACCTCGATGTCGGTCGTCAGCCTTCCGCCGTGGACGCGGGAGCGCTTAAGCGCGACCTTCATCTCGTACTGCGTGTGCTTCTCAAACTTGCGCCTGGCGTAGGCAACCTTCTCTATCTCCGATTTCTCGCCGCTGCGCCGGCGGTGGCGCCAGACGTTTATGCCGTCCTCGAAGAGCACGATCTCGTACATCCCGAGGAACGCCGTTCTTCCCTGAGAATCGACCTCGAAGTCGCCCGCAATCACGAGCGCAGGCGCCATCCTGTGGTCGAAGCTCATCCGCGAGGAGAACACAACGTTACCCCGGAAGCGGTTCGTGAGGATGAGCGACGAGAAGACGTCGGCCTGGTGATTCTTGAACAGATCCTCGTCTGACCAGTCTGGGTCGTTGGCGTTCATTATGCAGTCAGGCATCTGCACGATGGGCGAGCCTCGGTCGAGGTCATTGTTCCGCGCCTCGAAGAACGCGCCGCGGTCCCACCGGCCCTCTGAGAAGTCGAAGGTCTTCGCCTGCGAAAGCGAAAGCGTCGCGGCAATGGCGAGGGCCAGCCCCGCAGCCGTCATTCCTGATTTTCCCTTTTTCATCACTGTGTTCATCCTTTCACCCTTTCTTTCGAAGTAGTTACGGTGCGTCATGCGATTGTGCCGTGGGCGGCGGACATGTTCTCGCCGAGGAACGCGAGCTTCGGATCCGCCGCGCCGAAACCCTGTATCCACCCGTTCTCGAAGCCGAAGTCGGCCGCAGCCTCCGTCACCGACTCGTACTCGCTCTCCGTGACGCGCCTGTCAAACGGCGGAACCGCATGCGCCCTGTACGCCGGCGTGTACTGGCTCATCAGCGAGACGGGCACGTCGCATGAAAGCTCGGTGGCGAGCCACGCCAGGTTCTCGATCGCCTCGTCCGCATGGCCGGGCAGCACGAGTATCCTAACGATCAGCCCTCCTCCACCTTCATCCCTCTTCTCTCTTCCCTCTTCCCTTTCCCACGCCCACTTCACGGCCGCGCGCGAGGCCTCGACATAGCCCGGCGCGCAGCTCGCCTCGACCGCAGTGCCGTCTCGCGAATACCGGAGGTCGAAGAGAGCCCAGTCGCACAGGTCGGAATACTCCTCGAGAGTCTCGACCCTCTCGTATCCGGACGAGTTCCATACGAACGGAAGCCTCACACCCTCAGACGCGAGCGCATGCGCGGCCTCGCGTATGTACGGCAGGTAGGGCGTAGGCGTTACGAGGTTCCAGTTCTCGACCCTGTCCCTGCACGCAAGGTCGCGCATGACCCCCGCGAGCTCCGCGACGGACATGTCGCGCCCCTCCCCTCCCCAGCTCCACGGAGAGTTCTGGCAGTAAAGGCAACGCATCGTGCACCGCGAGAAGAATATGCAGCCGCTGCCGCGCTCGCCGCATAGCGGAGGCTCCTCGCCGAAGTGAGGGCCCCAGCGGAAGACGCGCGGACCGTGCGAAGCGCCGCACCAACCCGGCTTCGGGCTCGCACCGAAGCGGTCGGCCCCGCAGCGCCGCGGACAGAGTTCACATCCCGACATGCCGCCTCATCTCCGGCGGGAGCAGGTTCGCCGCGTCGAGGCGGTCGACAGGCCACCAGACGAACTCGATCCAGTCCTCTTGGCTCTTCAGGGGCGCAGGCGGCCGGGCACCGCCGGACAGCCCCGGCAGCCCGAGGCGGTAGACGAGGCTTATCTCGGCGTGCTGCCTGCCGTGCTGGACGAACGAACTCTCAACAACGCCGAGAAGATCGCCCACCTCAGCCTCCAGCCCGAGCTCCTCGCGCACTTCGCGCGCAAGCGCCTCGGTGCCCTTCTCGCCAAACTCGATGTGCCCGCCGGGGAGGTACGTGTAGTCTCCGCCCGCGGGACGGCACAGCAGCACGTGGCCGTCCACTACGCAGACGCCGCGCGCTATGTTCTCGATGCCGGCCAGTTCGTATTCGCCTTGCATGGCGAGATTATATCAAACGCCGCCTCTGTACCGCAACCCCGGAGCCGCCGCGCAGCGCCACATGATGGAGACCTACTTGACGACGATGCGGGCGGAGTAGAAACCAAGCAAGTCGCCCTGCTTCCAGCGCCACTTGAAAGGCGGATGGGCCGGCCACTGCCAGCTGTCGCCGGAATAGCTGCAGCCTTGGTGTATCTGCAGCCATGCGGGGCGAAGCCGCGGATCTCCGTCCCATTCGGAAGGCGGAATCGCGAGCGAGAACCGCCCGCCTGACGGCTCGACGCCGTACCGCCTGGCCGGCTGCGTGCCGCACAGGTCGTAGAGCCAGAGGGTGACAGTTCCACTGCCCTTCGCCTCCCCTTCCAGCACAAGCCGGCCCGTGTCGTCCAGCCTCGCGGGGAAGACCGGCGCGGCGCGTTCCAGCGGGGAAAGCGGATATCCTCGCCCTGCGGCCACATCCCCCTCGATCTCGCCAAGCCGGGCAAGCGACTGCACGAGCGTGGCGGCGCGCCAGTCGAAGTACTCGGGGTAGTAGATGTAGCTTTCGCATTCCGAATGGTATCCCAGGAGGGAATCCGCAAGGCAGAGCGCCTTCATCCGCCGCGTCAGCTCCATCTCGCGCGAGACTATCTCCTTCATGGCGCAAAGCGACCTGCGCGCCGTCTTCGCGTCGCCGGAGCGCGAAGAGAAGACGGCGTCGCGCCGCGCGATGTAGAAATCGAAGAAGTCGCGCCCGGCCTCGAAGTGGCACTGCAGCGCGCGGACAAGGCCGAGGTCCTTCATGCGCTCCGCGTCGGCGGCGTACTTCCGCTCCAGAAAGGCGACGTCGTCCTCTGCGCGGGATGCCTTGTCGCACATCCGCCGCGCCAGCCGCGCAGCCTCGCCGATCGTGAACTCTGCTAGGCACTCCCCAGCCAAGTCACCGCCGGCGGGCTGCCCCGGGACCCAGGAATCTCCAAGGGGCCGCATCTCGATGTCTGGGCGAAGCGGCCAGACCACGCCCTGGTGGTATGGGCCGTAGTACTGGATCACGTTCGAAAGCGGATATTCGGCAAAACCGTCCGAGCACGCCTTCCAGACGCGCGCCATGCGTTCCGCGTTGTCGCCCCAGTCGAAGCGCGCGAGCCGCGTCAGGAAGGCGTCCTCCCCTTCGGCGAAGTCGTCGTACGCTAGCAGCCCGGCTGCGCGGTTCATGATTCCCGGCGCGGAACCGAAATACCAGCACAGCATCGCGTCGGTGACGCCCCTCTCCCGCATGCCCTTGTACTTGCGGTACATGAGCCCGGGCACTGGCAGGACTGGTATCGTCGCGATTTCGTGCGAACAGCTGAGCTGTATCTTCGCGGAAATGCGCCTTCCGCCGCGGCCGGCCGCCTCCGCCACGCGGTCGAACGCCATCGACGGCCCTGGCTCGGCGATCCAGTAGTCGGTGGCCTTGCGCCAGCGTCCCTCCTGCGTCGCGAACGCCCCGTCCTCGAAGTTGCACTGCAGGACCACCCCGTCCGGCACTGTCGCGGCGGCCTCCTCTATCCAGCGCTGGAAGAGCGGGTCCGGATGGCGGTAGATCCAGCTGATCACATCGGCGTCCGACCCCGCCGCGCGGATGCCGCGCACCATCGGGCGCACGACGCGGTGGTGCAGCTCGTGCAGAGGAACGCCGCGGCAGCGCGGGCACAGCGTCCGGCAGGGATGGCTCTTCATGCCGCAGATGCTAAGGCATGAGGTCACCCGCTCGCCGTTCGTGATGTTTATAATCCCTCCAAGTCCCGGGACTGCGGCGAATATGCCCTTGACCGTCTCCTCGATGTACTTCTGCACGCCGGGATGCGATGCGCACATCGTGCCCATGAGGTTGTCGTAGGTGCATCCTATCCAGTCTGGGTGCTTCAGCGCAAGGGGGCTTCGCCTGAAGTCCAGCTCGATCGGCTCGATGCAGAATATCCAGACCTTGATCCCGTGCCGGGCGCACTTCTCGACCGTCCGCCTTAGCTTCGCGATGCGGCGCTCCGCGCCATCCGGCAGCCTGCCCGTGAGCTCGCGCGAGAAGTCCGCGAACTCAATCGTCAGCCAAAGCCCGTTCACGCCCTCGCGGGCAAGGCGGTCGAGGTATGCGTCGGGATAGTAGTCGACATCGTCCGCCAGCTCGTCGCGGTTGTGCGGCGGGCGCTTTGTCGGACCGAAGAAGCAGCGCGATATGCGGTTGGTGAGCCACGGCGAACGGCCCGCCATGAGCTTCCTCACGTCGTAGTCGCCCTCCATCGGCCGCGAGAGGTCTGCCTTGAACCGCCACTTCTCAGGCGGCGGCTCCGCCGGGGGGCGCGGCACCGAGTCCGGCACCGGGCCGTCCAGCACAGGCGCCGCGAACGCCGCGCAACACACCAACATCGGCAGCAGCCAGAAACTCCGTCTTGGTCCCATGCGAGCCCTCCGCCTCCCTACGGTTTCACGCGCCGGAAGACGAGCCTGTCGACCATGAACCTGTCTCCGGCCTCCCTGGCCGACGCCCAGAGCTCGTACCAGTTCGGGTCGACGTCCATGCCGTCGGCGAGCACGTGGAAGTCCTTCAGCTGGAACGACGACCTCCACGACCCGGGGAACCAGAACAGCGAATCCCGCCCAATGTGGCACTTGCCGAGCTTCACCCACGAATATGCGCCCGGCCTGAGGTCCTCCGCCTCGATCTTGAACGAGAAGCTGTCCTTTGACTGCCTGTCGTAGACTCCGCACGCCACGGGCGTCTTCTTGTAGTCCTTCGCGGACACGGCGCGCCCGCGCTCCGAAACGGGGTCGTCGGCGCAACCGGAGGGATAGGACGCATGGTAGTCCACGCAGACGAGGTCCGAGTCGGGGACGGACTTGAGCTCCTCGGGTATGTCCTTGAACTTGAGCACAAGCAGCTCCAGCATCTCGTCCACGGCGGCCTCGGCCTTCGCCCGCGCCGTCGGCTCCATCAGGGCCGTTCTTGCCGTCTCCTTCGCGTACTTGCGGTATTTCTCCTGCGCGTCGGCGAACTCGGCCGCGGCGGACGGGTCTTTCTTGTACGTGATGACGAGCCGCCTCCACGTCGACGCGAGCGTGCGCGCGACCCGGGCCTTCGCGGGACCAGGAGGGAGGGCGTCGTAGGCCATCTGCACGCCGGTCGCGAACTTGCGCAGCGGGGTCGGGTCCTCCAGCCACGGCAGCACGCGGGAATGCCAGTCGCTCGCGGTCGGCGCGGGGTTCGAGACTATCTTGCGCCGCAGGTACTGGATCGACTTGTACATGATTCCGGCGGCGGGACCGTAGGACCTGCAGTATGTCTTGATCAGCCCGTCGACGTCGAGCGACGGATCCACGTACAGCTTGGTCATCAGGTAGCAGTTCAGGTCGTATAGCGGCTGCCCGCGGAATTCCGTCTCCATGAAGAGCTTCTGCACGCCGAGCTCGGCAAAGAAGGCGGCGTCCGCCTTTATCGCGTCCGGGGCGACCTCGGGCATCGCGCCTGCCGACAGCATGTAGTCCCAGACCTCTATGTTGTCGGTGAGCTGCCGCCACTCCTCGAGCTCCCGCACCTGCAGCTCGTTGTAGTGGCCGGGCGTCCTGAGGGGGATGGAGTGGTCGGAGTGGCTGTATACGTCGCACCACCATATCCTGACGTTCGGCTCGACCGTGATCGTGCCCGGCTTCGGCGCGCGCTCGGTCGACACGTACGCGAACGTGCGCACCTGGACGTCAGGGTACTTCTTCCTGATGTCGCGCGCGAGGCGGTTCACGAACTCGAGCTGCAGCCCGGCGTCGCCGCCTTCCTTGTGCCCGCCCTCCTTGCGGTCGTACTTCGCTATGACCTTCTTGCACTCCGGGCAAAGGCAGAGGAAGTCGGAGTTGTCGCCCTGAGTGAAGTCGTAGACGAGCGGGGGGTCGACCGGATGTGCCGCGCGGTCTGCCGCGACGAACCGCTCAAGCGACTCCAGGACGAGCCGGTACGTGTCGGGGTTGGTATAGCAGAGCTGGCTGCCAGCGTTCTCGACGCCGCGCCGCTTGCCGTCCGGGCCCATAGAGTAGTATTCGGGATGCTCCGCGAACCACTTCTCCGGCGGCAGGTACCTGAACGAACTGTGGCAGTTCCTGACCTGCGACGACACGCGATAGCCCCCCTCTATCGTGCGAGGGACGTCCAGCCCGAGCGCCCTTCCGTACCTCTCCCAGTACTTCTTGGTCGTCGGATACTTTCTCCCGTCGTACATTCCGTGGTAGACGCAGCGGCCGTATATGGCGGGGCGAGTCGTCCTGTCGCAGACTTCCGCCTCAAGGCCGGGGTTGAACGTGAACACGTCGTCGCCGTCCACCGTCAGCACATGGTAGTCGCACGCCTTCTCCATGAAGTCGAAGACCGCGCGCGTGGCGGAAAACGCCGTCTTGCCGTAGAGGAAGGCGCGGCCCCTGACGCACTTCACGCGCCAGTCGCCGTTGCGCATCCCCTCGCCATCCATCCCCGCCGCCCTGGCGGCTGCCGTCGGGCCTATGTATATCGCCGCCGCGGCGTCCGCAGGCTCGGAGCCCTCGACGAACACGTGGGCCATCCGCCCCGTCGTCTTGAATATCGCGTTGGTTAGCTCGTTCGCGGCGCAGGCGAGGCTCGACGCCTCGCCCTTGTCCTCGAACCTTGCCTTTACCACGACTGCATCCGCCACCTTGAACGCCGCAGGCGCAGCCGCGCCCTGCCACGCCGTGCAGCACGCCGCCAGCAACGAAGCGGTCACTGCCAGCGACACATTGGTACTTGCCATAGCCTTTCTCCTCCGTACCTGACGAGGATCGCCATTCCTGACTGGATCTTCGGAACATCGGCCTTGAAACGGATGAAGTCGAAACTGAAGGAGTTGTAGGAAGTGGCGATTGCGCTCTCGGCGAAATTCGCCCCGGAATTGGATATCACCAGCGAGTTCAACCCCTCGACGAGGACTTCGGGTGGAAGGCGCACTTCGTACGAGCCGCCCTTCGTGACGCCTGGGCCGATGTGCCCGACGTTGACTCCGTTTACAAGAACGTCCAGTTCGACAAGCGAACCGTTGTCGGCAGATCCGAACGACAGAGTGCCCCCGCCCTGCGCAATGACTTCGGCAGGGATGTCGAAGGCGAGAAGAACGACCGGAAGCCATGGGGTCTTCCCCGCAATCGGCTGCCCTCCAGAGCACATGTCCTTGCGCCATCCATAGATGCGTCTTGGGATGAACGGCCGGCTCCAGACGCCGCCAGGAAGCGACAAGCGACCCTTGCGAACATTCATGTTGGAGTGGAAGAAGTCATATTCGCCGCAGAAGCACCAGTCGGCGAAGGAACTGTCGGAGACGCCCGCCGCCCACGAGCCGGAAAGCTCCACCGTGTCGAACAGCAAGGCCCCGCCGCATCCCGCAGGACGTGCGAGCGTGATGGTGACGTTGCCGTCCTGGTCCGCCTTCATCAACCTCGACCTGAGAAACACGAGAACCGAGTTCGTGGCACCGAAGTCGACGGTCTCGACCTCCGTGCCGTTGACGGAAACCGTTACCGGCGCGGCAGTCAGTATGTCCTGCCGATTCATGCACACCCTGAGCGTCCGCGGCAGACGCTCTTCCTCGGGCTTGACGGCGAACTTGATCGACGCCGACGGATTGGCGGACGTAAGGGCCTTCCGGAAACGGCGTGGGGGGTCGTTCCTCGCGTCGAACACCGCGGCGGACTGCGGATCGCCGACTGCGGCGAACTCGTCCGCGCTGCCGTTCATCGACCCGATCTTGAGAGTGCATCCTGAGCCCGGCTCGTGCATGACGGCGTTGACTTCCTCGAGCGTCATGGCATGGTCGTAGATCTCGAGCTTGGCTATCGCCCCGTTGAAGGAGCCGAGCGACTGGGAGTCGCAAGCAACCCATTTTGTCACGCCTTCAACGCTGCTTCCGAAAAGCCGATATTCGCTTCCTATGCACATCTTCCCGGCGTCGCCGACCGACACGTCGAGCAGGGAGTTCGCGTCGAAGGATGTTCTAATGAAGTTGCCTTCGCCGGAAGAATCCCAGCCATACTGGTAGAGTGTCGTACGCGTCTTGCCGTCGGCAATCCCCTCGATTGACACGAATACGTCGTACCAGGCGTTGGTGCCGAACGCCACATACGGATTGTAGAGTCCATCCGTTCCAACGTTAAACCGCATATACCCCGCGCTGGCCTGTGTCGTCGGATTCAGCGTCTCGACGGTTAGCGCAAGTATGTTCTTGGTCTTCGTCACGTTGTACAGCTGAAAGAGGTACTGATCATAGCAAGTCGCCTTGGCCTGCTGTATGTTGCCGTCCCAGCGGAAGCGGAGGCGCACGGTCATGTTGGACCCGGCGAGACCGGCGGGAAGCGAGGAATAGCCAGCGCCGAGCCTGTACACGTTCGTCGAGAGCGCCCCGCCGCCCTCGTCATAGGTGCGCACGTTCTTCGGGAAGCACAGCGCGTTGCACGTGTTCGTGACGTGCAGTTTGTTGAAATACGAGACGGGAACCTCGACCTCCTTGACGGAAAGCGGCTCGGGCGTGCCGTACTTCGCGTAGGTCGTCGGATTGGCCGAAGGATCGAACGTGCAAAGACCGGTCGGCAGGAACGGCGAAGCGGCCGACCATGTCGCTCCGTCGAGAATGTTGCCAGAAGTCGCCCATGCACCTTCCGCAGTGACATTGGTCAGAACCATCTCGTATAGAAGTCCGTCGCGGGCGTTCGTTCCATGGACGGCGGCCGAAGCGGAATCTTCGGCTATCGTGATCGAGCCGGTTCCTGTGACGTAACCGCCAAGGCCCGCCGCGACAAAGGCGTCACGGGAATACGTGCCGCCCTGAATCTCCCTGCCGCCAAGGACGAGGGACTTTAACTCGACCACGGCGTTTTCCGTAAGCTCGACAACGCCGCCCTCCTCGACCGAAAGAACGCTCTTCCCTCCGAGGAAGGACTTCGCCGAATTGAGAACAAGAGTCCCGCCGGACTTGACGTCCGCGTCGCCGCCCCATCCGGCGTTCCACTTGAAGCCAACCGTGAAGCCGTCGCCGACAGTGAGTTTTCCGGTGGTAGTCGAAAGGAGATGCGCGAACGTGTACGTTCCCGAGCCATTGCAGTCAAGCGAAACACTGCCGGTGTATTTCGTGACGGTCGTGCGATCCAAGTCGTTGGTCAGCGTCAACGTGGCAGGGCGATCAACCGGGCTCGTCACCTCGGTGATGAATTTTGCAGGGTTGTCGTCCTCAAGAACATTGTTATACCATGCGCAGTAGACGCTTCTAGCCGCCTGGTTAAAACCATTCAAGTCGAAGACGGCGGTCCTCCACTGCGACGAGTCGTACTTTCCGCCAAGCTCAACATCGCCGTATTTCAGCGTGCTGTTGTTCTTCGGCACGACGTTTTCCGCGCCGCAGTGAAGATAAGACCGGCTCATGGTGAATTTGGAGCACGTGCTGCCCGGCACGTCAAGATAGTAATGGACAATTGCGTAGTTGCTCCCCCCGAGGGAGATCACCCCCGCCGCCTCTACGACTTGATTTGACTCTATTCGCACGCTTGTCTCATTGTATTTTGATTCATGTGGCATGGAAAACGACAGGGATGCCCCCGTTTCCTTGATGCCTCCCCTCAATATCATGTCATGCGTCTGCATTCCAAGCGACACCTTATGCGTGATAAGCCCGTTCTGGACGAACGGGCCGCTAAAGTCGTCGGCGTCGCGAAGCTTCAAGTTCAAACCTGAGGCCTCAAGGCTGTTCAGCGGCACGTCGTTGGTGAGCCCCGCGCCGCCGAACTTCAGCGTGTCGCCTGTCGCACCGCTTTTGAAGTAGACGCCCAGGGATTCGCCGCATCCAAGGCCGTAGCGGTTCGAGACCACGACCGGCGAGGCAAGCTGCCAGTCGCCGAGGAAGTTGCTGTTGTCGCCGAGGACGACCATCTTCTTGCCCGTCGTCGTCTTGATCGTTCCGCCGCCGGAGATCGGCGTCGACAGCACAAGCTCATTCGCGGAGTCTGAATACTCAAGCGTTCCGCCTTCTTCAATGGTGATGGCGGTTGCGCTCTGCAGCGCCGTCACGGACGCCAGGTCACTCGCGTTGTAGGTTTCGCCAGAACCAATCGCTATCGTATCGGCAAGAGCCGTAGACGATGCATACGCGACTATGAAGCTTGCAATCGCGATTACGTTTTTGTGCAGTTTGTAGAGTAGAGACCCACGCCTCGGCTTTGCTGCCGGTGCGACTTCCCCCTCGTCAAACCGTACGTGCGGATTTCCCGCATACGGCTTTCCATCGAGTGCTTTTCCTGTTGCCATGGATTCTTTCCTTTCTTCGATTGT
>JAFRBA010000130.1 GCA_017405115.1 Kiritimatiellia bacterium | reverse complement strand
TCACCTGTTTGTAGGACAGGGCTTCGGCACTCGGGTCGCCCCTCATGCCGCCTGTCTTCCTAACTGACTGTCGATTTCTTGTCAGTGCGAACTCCTTTCATTTCGCAAGTTGCTATCGCGCTTTACTTGGCGCACCATTCTCAGCGTTCTTGAAGTGGTCGTCAAACACGTCAAGTCCTGTGTGACAATATAAACCAAAACTGGCATTTGGACTGGCTCCGTTCTCTACCGCCCATTTCATCAATGCAACGCAGCCAGCAATCTGAGATTCGGTCAAAGACCTCACGGAAACAAGATGCACACAAGCCTCATACACAACATAACGAATCGATGCACCTCTTGTCATCATGAACTTCGCAAAATCAATTACCTCGCAAGGCTGCATTCCGTCTGGTACGCATACTGGCATTGACGGCCAATACCCGATTTCTCGTTTGATAACAGCTTTATTGATAATTTCATTGCCGTCATCTACATCTTTGAGCCGATCTACCGCACATTGCAAATCCGCATATGCGTTCTGTGTGGCAACAACATCAAACGAATCAATCGCCCGCCAAAAGTCCTCTTCCTCTTTCATTGGCCAACGGTCAGTAAAGAAATCAGAATACTTCTTTCGCTCATTATACGCATCCAAAAAACTAAACCCTCCGCGCAGATCAACCAATGTAATGCGCTCAAACGCATTTCTATTTGCCTGGCACCAACCACTAACCCAACTGAAAAGCTCTCGCTCCTGCCAAGACATCTGATTGTCCACCGCAAATCGCACTCCGTTCATGGCCACTCGCTTAACGGAGCACTCCTTCATAATTTCCAACACGGCTTCGACCATGCGCTTGGCATCCGCAATCCCCGGAATCTCATTCCGTGGATTCTCCCACGCCACAATCACCTGTCCTGTTTGCGCATTTTTATATACCGTTATCTCATGTCCCGCCTTACGAACACATTCAGCCGACAAGATAAAGCGCTCATATTTACCCCTGATTGCCGTACATCCACACGGGATGAATATAGCCAACCCATCTGCATCTCTGCAAGACAAGGAAAACATAGAACCTTCTAACGCCTCAATAACCATTGATATCCTCATCCAATCCTCTTCCCGAGATGTATCGCTATCGTCGCGGCGATAAAGCCGGGCGGGATGGCGTAGGGGTCGCATTCGCGGTCGGAGGCGTCAAGGAGCCGGACAGACTTCACCTCGAAGCGCATCTGCCTGGGCGGCTTGCCGGGATGGCCGTAGCCACGCTGGAACTTTACCGTCTTGATGCCGATCGACATCGAGAGGTTGCGCGGCGTCAGGTCGCGGTACTCCGTAGTCTTGCGCCCTGCCTCGATTGCGTCGTAGTACTCGCCCTTCAGCACAAAATACCCCTCGCCCGACTTCGACAGAATCGCCCCCGACTTGATGCCGTCGGCAATGTACTTCATTATCTGCGCAGGAGTCAATTCTCCGTCGGCAGGCTCATCTGAATCATCATCTTCGTCATCCGCGCCATTTGCCGTTATCGCTTCAATCTTGTATTTATATTTCCCATCTCCAGGATTGCACTCTGCAACGTCGTGCTGGTTGAAAAGAACGTAGTAACATTTAGCATCATCATTTATGTCTATGCCGCTGCAATCAGTCAGTTGTCCGAATTCTAAGTCATAACCGTCATCCAATATGTCAAGCGCATGGAACAAATCGTTTGCAAAGCCACGCACAACGCTCCGACTTTCCGGCATCGGAATCGAGACTTCTGCGCAGTATGGATTCACCATCTCAACATGGAACTTGCCGATGCCATGCTTCGCAAGCATCTCGGCGAACACCTTGTTCTCCCTCGACCAGTCAACCCTCGTACCCTTTCCAATATGCTGCGGAGTTGCGGCTGTCGTGTTGCGCCTCATTGTAGTGCCCCCTTCCTTTTTATTTTCTGCCGCAACAGGCGAAGCCGCCGAACGCGGCGGTTCTTGCGCCTCGCGTTTCGCATCGCCCTCCTGGCAAATCTTATGAATCATCTTAATAGCGTCGTCCCCTGTATAAACTTTTGGCTCCACGATTTTCTTGGCTGCTTCGTCCCCTGCATCAGCAGCCTTCTGAAACCACTTCATTGCTTCATTCACGTCTTTTTTAACGCCGTATCCATTGCCATAGCAAATACCGACGTTGTACATTGCGTCTGCGCGACCGCGTTCAGCCGCCTGCATGAACCAAAACAATGCGTGTTCGTCATTCTTTGCAGTTCCAAACCCATGCGAAAGACAAATGCCAAGATCATATTGGGCATTCTCGTTCCCTCGCTCTGCGGCTTTACGATACCATTTAACACCCTCTTCTTTGTTGACAGGGACACCAAGTCCATTGAAATATGCAACGCCCATATCGTGCAACGCATTTAAATCGCCTTGTTCTGCCGCCATTCTTAACCACTTCAACCCTTCCGCTTCATTCTTGGCAACCCCTTGTCCATTCAAGAACTTTATCGCTAGTTCATATTGCGCCTTGGCTTCTCCTCGCTCAGCACGAAGCTTCAGTTTCTCTTCCTCAGACAATTTGTGCGTTTGCGGCATGTAGTTTGCAGGACGCTTTATTCTGATTGTCGGCAATCCCTTACGAGGCTCTTGTTGTTTTCTTATGAAATCTTCTGTTGCAAAAAACTTCTCGTTGCAATAAGAACATTTCACCTTCCACCCAATCGCATGTCCTGGCAGCTCAAGTTCCTCATTGCACTTCGGGCAATGTATAACTATGGGTTTAGATTCCAATTGCTTATTGCTTGAATCGTGTGACCTTTGCAGCGTGCCATTCAACATCGTCATGTACCGCGTTTTTTCAGGCTCAGGCATGATTTTTACAAGATATTCCAAGTCTTCGCGTTCCAATGTTGCGTCTATCTCATCACAAAGGTCTTTTATCTGCTCACAATCTTCTTTGGTCAGCACACTCTTGTAATATGTCTCATGGAAATAAACGGCTATGCGCTCCATCGCATATGCGGGCGCTTCGAATAGAATACGTCGCCACCGTTCGCCATTAGTCTTGTTGCTAATAAAGGCTTCGATTGCCTTAGTTGTGTCGTGTGATAATGCCATAGTACTTCTCTTGTGCTTCCTGCAATCTATTTCAGCCTGCCTTGCCGACGTCACGCTTTGAGGTTTCGACGAACTTGGCGGTGGCGACTTTGAACGTCATTGCATCGTCGATTTGGCTCTCCTTTATGAACACATACCGCCACTCCTTGCGACCTGCCGCGCGTTCTGCCGCCGATACGACATCGCACCACGCAACCGCCGCGTTCCACTTGTCAATGACGTCTGGATCGTTCGCGTTGCCGTCTGCCTTGACCTCGCAAATGTACTTCATGTCCGTCGTCTCGACCACGAAATCGGGAAAGTAGTTCTCGCCGTTGTTGCGCCGTATCGAAAAGCGACTCAAGTCCGGACGGAACCACTTCTGCACCTCCGTCGCCTCCTCGTCTTCAAGCATGACGGCGAATCGCCTCTCCGGGTCGCTGTCGAACTTCTGCTTCTCGTAGAGGCACTTCCTGAAGCCTGAGAACACCATCGAACTGATGCGCTTCTTCTCTCCATCCGCAATCGCCGCCCTGAAGTCGCGCGGCCCTTCGGTTTCCAGCATGAGCGCACTAGACAGCCCAAGCTTGCAGCATCCCGGCGTCACCCTGAACTCGTACTCCGCATCGTCGTAAACGGCGTGTGCGTTGAGCTGGCTGCGGATGATGTCCGCTATCTTCGCCATGTTGTTCCTCACGACGTTCGCGGCTGTCTCCGCCTCGCTAAACCACTTCGAGATGTAGTCTATCGCCGCCTTCGCAAGCCCCGCCACCAGTTCAGAATTGCCGTCGTAGTCTATTTCCTCGGCTGCCCTAAGTTTGCCGATCAGCGTCGAAAGGTAGTTCTCCGCCCTGTCGCCGGAATCCGCCTCGCGTATCGACTTTACGTTTCGCTGCTCTCGGATCGTCGTGACGCGCAATCCGCTGTCAACAGGATTCAGCGTCTTCAGCGGCTCGACGTCCAGCTCGAACGGCTCGAACCTCTGCACGACAACGCTCTTCGGCACTGCCTCCACCCTCGGTATCGCGATGGTCGTCTCTTCAACCACCTTGCAGGCTTTCTCGACGATCTCCGCATTCGCCTCTTCGCCTGTTTCTTCCTTTATCGCCTTCGCAGTCTCATCTGCCACGAGCCTGAACGTTTCGCCATCCGAAAGGTCGCAGCCCGCAAGCGACGCTATCCGATCCTCCACAACCTTGTTCGCCGCCTCCAACGCTGCGCCAAACTTCTGCGTAAGCGGCTCCGAACCAAGCGCATCCTTTGCAGAATCGGGTATATACGCCGCTGCTTCGCCGTTCTTTGCCGCCTCTGCCAACGCCTTGTTCGCAGGTGTCACCGGCACAGCCTTCTTTCCCTTGTCGGGATGTTCTTCGCTGCCAAGCACATATTCCTTGAAGAGGATTCCCTTCTGTTCCTTCGCCCTGCCAATTACCGCCGCGTAGTTGTCGTGCGAGACGACCGTTAGCGTATCTACCGCCTCGTCGCCAGTCCGCTCTCCATACGGAAGACGAAGCCCGCGCCCGATGGACTGCTCCACGAGGTTCACAGAGTTCGCCGCCCTCAACGGCACGATGGTGTAGAGGTTCGTGACGTCCCACCCCTCGCTCAGCTTGTTGACGTGTATGACGACCTCCGCCGGATTGCCAGGCTTCTCGATCTCCAACAACTGCCCGACCATCTCCGCGTCCTTCTCCGCACTCATGCCGGAATAGACCTTAACGATCTTCCCCTTGTACGCGCCTTTTCGAAAATCGTCGCTCGCCATGTACGCCTCCAGCGCGTCGGCATGCGCCTTGTCTCCGGCAACGACCATCATGAATGGCTTCACGACTTGCTTGTTGTGGTTCTGCGCCCAGTTCGCAAGCGCGGCCTTCGTGTTTTCGTGGATGAGCGCGCCGTCGTTCAGCTTAAGGCGTTCCAGTTCTTCTGAATCGCGGATGTAGTCCGTGATGTTGAAGCCCTTGCGCGTCGCAATCGCAGGCTCCTTCACGAATCCGTCGCGCATCGCCTCCGCAAGCGTGTATTCGTAGGCGATGTTCCTGAACGGAATCTCCTTCGTTCCCTTCACGACCCTCGGCGTAGCCGTCAGTTCCAGACCAAGGATAGGCTTCAGCTCGTTTATCGCCGCCATCCCTGCCTCTGCGCGGTAGCGGTGCGACTCGTCCATCAGCACCACAAGGTCGTCGCATCCGGCAAGGTAGTCGAAATAGCTCTCGCCTATCGTCTCAACGAGTCGCCTTATCCTCGCGATCTTCGCCTTCTCGTCCTTCGCGTCGAGATGCCCCTTGTCCTTCGCCGTCAGCTTCGAAATGTTGAAGATGTTGATTACGACGGAATCCTTGAAGAGATCGTCGCTCAGTACGCCCTTGCCGGATTGATACGTCTCGCCGGTAATGATAATCGGCGCATTGCTGGCAAATGCCCTTATGCCTTGAAAGACATACTTCTTCGTGCCCGGCGTAAAGTCGGATATCAGCTTGTTGTAGATCGTGAGGTTTGGGGCAATGACGACGAAGTTGCGGACTCCATGCGCCTCGTGAAGATACGAGATGAACGCGCCCATGAGCCGCGTCTTGCCCACGCCCGTCGCAAGCGCAAAGCAGAGCGAACAGAAATCGCGGTCGAAGTCCGTGACGGACGGGCAAATCGCCTTTATCGCTTCAAGCTGCGCGTCGACGTCGGCATTCTTCTTGAGAAGACCGGTCGCAGAAACCTTCGCCAGTATCTCAAGAGACATTGCCTGTGGCGCACGCAGACTCAGGTTGTTCTTGATGTCGCGGAGAATTGAAAGGTTCTCTTCCATTACAGCAGCTCCATTTGCTCAATCTTCTCTTCTTCCTTCGCCATCGGCAGATTGGCGACGTTGAGGCTGTAGTCGTCATGCCCCCATTCGCATTTGTTCAACACCGCGTCTGGAATCTTCCTGACAGTCAGGTTGTCGAACTCACCGGCGGCTGCCTTGTCGAACGCCTTGCAGCAGATGAGCAGATGGCGTCCTTCGCCAAGGCGCTCGCTGATCGCCGCGAGGTTCTTCTTGCGCATGAAGTTGGTCGTAACGTAGATGAACGCCTTTTCAGTGGCGTGTCCGTGGATGAAGTATTCGTCCTGGCTCGGCGAATAGACATAGCCCTCCAGCTTGCAGACGGCCTCCGCGAGCATCGCGGGATTGTAGTCGCGGTTGATTACCTCCTGCCCCCACTGGTCTTTCGTAATGAACGTCGGCGCAAGTTCGTAGAAGCGATACCCGCCGCCGCCCTTCCAGCCAACAGCCTTCGTTATGCCGCCCGGATCTTCGCCGTCGATCACTTTGTCAAGCCGCACCTTGCAGTGCGTGTAGCAGTGGTCGCCAAGCTCCACGCCAATCCACCGCCGCCCCATCTTGTGCGCCACCGCCGCAGTCGTGCCCGAGCCAAGAAATGAATCGAGAACCAAATCGCCGGGGTTGGTGGCAAGGGTAAGGACACGTTCAATCAAGCGTTCAGGCTTCTTGCTTTTCTTAAATTTAACACCACCTTCAGTGGCTATGCCTTCCCACGCAATATCAGTCCAAATGTCAGTCGCCTTTGTCGTTGGAACCATTCGTCCTTGTAGCATGGCAATATTTTTTGAATAAAATGAAATCTGTTGCCCTCCAACAATGTATATAGAATCTAAACCCTCTCTATCAACTTTGACTATCTTTAAAGGATCTTCAAGCGATTTCTTTTTTGCATCCAAAACGCGTTGCCCCGCTCCAGTATCACTAATGGCAGTGAAACGACAAATCCTTTGGGCATTGCGGATTATGAATTTATTGTAATTCTTGATCGCTGATATTGGACTTGTCTCGCTAATTATTCCACTTCTCTCTTGCATATACGCTAGGGGCAATGGCAAAAATTTCCACTCTGCGCATGGTTTATCAAAATCAACTATCCATTTGTCGTAGGCATAGTCAACGCTTCGTTCAACCCTTAAGTGATGCTCGGCATATCTACTCCTATTCTTGGCGTAATATAAAATACTTTCTGCCGCAACAAACAGACCTGGATTAACCACGCTAAACGCTGACGGCGATCTCGCTGCTATGGTAATCCTATTCATGAAGTTCTTCCTGTCAAAAATTTCATCCAGCAGCACTTTGCAATAGTCTGATTCGTTATCATCAAGGTGGACAAAAATTGCACCGTCCTCCGAAAGTAAATGATGCAGAATCTCCAATCTTGATTTCATCAATCCAAGCCATATCGAGTGCTCCAGACCGTCATCATAGTGCTCAAAAGCACTACCTGTGTTATATGGCGGATCGATGTAGATGCACTTTACCTTTCCCGCGAACTCCTGCTCCAACGCCTTGAGCGCGAGAAGGTTGTCGCCGTGGATAAGCATGTTGTCGAATATGTCCTTCCCGTCGCGCCGCCGCGTCGCGGCATGGTGAGATTTCGCGGCATCCTCGACCAGCACCCTCGGCTCCAGCCTCGGCCGCTTCTCCTTGCCGATCCAAGTCAGCTCAAGCTTCTGCTTCTTCTCAGACATCGTCAATTCCTTTCTCCGCTTGCGGTTGGTGCAATATGGGAAGTCGACTTCCCATATCGCACCATTCACCTTCAAGGGCGTATCGTTCAAGCCGTTCCATTCTTATCCCTGATACTGCCATGTTATCGGACGGCGTTTGACGACCTTGACACCATTTCCGGCTAGGACATCTTCGGAAGTCAACTTGTTTAAGAACACATCCTCGGTCGCGTCAAATAGGCTGTTGAAATAGGCGAAGTCGTTTGGGTTACCAGCACTGAAGAAGTCGCCGAGCTTCGGGTCTTCAAGTATCTTCGCGAACACTTCTTTGGATTCGTGCGGATTGTTGTCTTTGCGTATTAAATCTATTGCCGCCTTTACAAGCGCAAGTGCAAGCCGTGTATCAACAGGCGTTGCGCTATCCCATCCAGCAGGCATGTAGGCATTGTGTTCCTCTACCGCCTCATACTGCCGTCCTTTGGGGATTTTCGCAATATGCGCGTCAAAGAAATTAGCGGTGCATCCTGGGCCAAGGCGCTCCATGACCGTGTTCCGAAGTCGTTTCGTCGCCATTGGAAAATCCCACTCCTTCAACACCGCCTCTACCGTGTCATCGAACTTGCGTGGGGGAGGCGGTGGCACTGGAGCCTTTAGGCTGGTAGTCATAGCATAGAATTTGTCTGGGGCGTGTCCGGGCCAGTAAACCGAAACGGCCACAATCGGAATGTCTCCAATATCGGCTTCTGGCGGAGGCTCGATCAGGTATATCTGGAGCATGGGCCGCATCTCGCCTGCGCGCTTATGCACAGTCTCCATGTAACGCGAGCTTGACCGGTTGCGGTATTCGTTGCTCCTGTTGTTCAGGAACGAACGCATTACCTCCGGCATCGGCTCACGATCAGGCACGTTCTGCCCTTCTTCCCCATCGCGAGGCAATGGGTCGTACTGCTCCAGAAAAGCATCTATGCGCTCGTTTACATTATCGATGTCAATGCCGTCGCCAAGATACGGCACAAGATCTTCGGAGAAACTCGGCCATTTTTCGGTTCCCATCTTGGTCGTAATCGCCTGTGCAATGACGCTTCCTGCTTTATTGTTGTGAAGTGCCCTGAGATTTTCATAGTCAACCGCCGTAAGATATTTCGTCGGTATGTTTGCATAGAACGGAATGTGTACAAAAGGCGAACCATAGCGCGCAATCCCATTGGCACACGCGGTTGCCGGCGGCGTCCCGACCGAAGCCTTTCGCCATGCGCCAATGTCGTATGGTGGAATCTTCGTGCTCTTATAGGCGTCGTACTGCGGTTCCGCAAGCACAACGTCCCAGAGACCGCTTCTGCCGCTCTTGTCGTTCTCGACTTCGCGAAGAAGACCATGCAGTATCTTTCGCGACTCCTCCGGCGAATTGACAATGACATCCCGCACGTATTCCTTGATCGTTCCACATGCGACGCCGCGCCATAGCGGAACCTTCGCGTACATGTGTGGAATCTTCGGGCCGGAACCGCAATCCGCAACGCCATCCTCCTCGCACACACGATCCGTCGAGACATAACCCGCAATGTCGGCGAAGAAACGCCGCGTACGTTCGACGATCTTCTCCAGGTCTTCACGCACAACGGAGATTTCCTTGGTCGAGGCGTACG
This sequence comes from Kiritimatiellia bacterium, assembly GCA_017405115.1. The sequence continues at coordinate 3,407 of JAFRBA010000130.1, read as the reverse complement.
TGCCGACGCCAGTATCGTGCATGCGTTTCGCGTGGTCTCGTCCGGAAAGACGCCGCCCGCAGCAATACACTTGCTGATATGCGGCCTCGTCACGCGGAGACGCCTTGTTTGCGAAGTTCTCCGCCATGCTCTTATGCATTTCGTACTCGATGACAGCGGTCTCCTTGAACGCCTTTACGCAGTAAGGAGTCATCCACACACGCGGCAAAAGCTCGTAGCCGATGCGATAGCCGAACCAACGCCCCATCTGCGTCATGGTGTCAACAGCAACAGACTTCGTCTTCACGCGGTCGAAATAGCTTGATACAAGCCCCTCAAGCGTCAGGCCTCGCCCAATCGTGTTGCCGCCGCAGATGAACCAGAGGTGGTCACCGTCGATTTTGCCCTTCTTGTTTATCGAGGACTGCGTGTAGTACTCCTGGTTCTCAGAGACCTTGCAGTTGATTACCAGGACGTCGTAGTTGGCGCCATCGTCCTTCAGGAAATAGTCGAAATGCTCCGAGATTTCATCCCATGACGGCGCAGGGGCAATCTCGCCGTACTTGTCGTCCCCAACGCGTCCGCCGTCAACCTGCTCCCCGAACTGCCCGACGCCAAAACGGGCAGTCTCCCGCTCCCAGAGCGCTTTGCAGCACTCCGAGAACGCCGCTCGCGACTTGTCGTCCTTTCGCCACCATTTGACGTGCCTCTCCAAAATCTTCTGCGTCTCGTCATGGACGGACTGCTTTTGCGATATGTTGAAGAGCATCGTCGTCCAGCGATCGGCGGTGTCCCGAAGCTTCTCTTGGCGCTCGTCATCAGACAAATCTTTGTCGCCCTTGATTTTGGGCTCGATCTTCTTGATTCGTCGCCAACGCCTTGCTGCCGCGCAGCAGAACGCCCATGCAACAGCTTCCTTCAGGCTCTCCCAAACAAACGGCTGAAACCTGTCCGTAATGCACGTCAGGTCGTCCTCGACTTTCTTCAGCTGCTTTGTCTCGTCCTTCTTGGGCTTTAGTCCCTGAAGACGCCTGACGACGGCATCTTCCTCCTTGTCCGTTATGGAGCGGACGATGTCCATGTTAGGAATTGCGCTGTCAACATTGCGCCCGAATATCTCGTCAAGACCGAAGTAGTTTGGCGACTTCTCCAACGAATAGATGAAGTCGGGGTACATCTTCGTCTGGTCGGGACGTTCGTTGAGGATACATGAATACGGAGTCGCGGTGTAGGCGACGTAGGCGCACTTGGCGAAGGGGAATGTGTAGTCGGCGGCCTTTTCGTCCGCCCTGTCGATTATCGAGAGAATCTTCTTGTTTATGGTGCTGCGATCCTCGACAATCTGGAAGACGGACTTCAGCAGCTTTGCAAAGCCTTTTGCGGAACGTGTGCCTGACTTGCCATTGAAGTATCGCCGCGCCATCCTGTCCAGCTTCTCGCCATACTCGCCCTCATCCTCGTCCACTGGCTGGTCAAGACCAAGAATCTGCCTCACGACGGCATTGTCGAGAACTGCGCCAAACACCGCGTTTTCCGTGTTCTTTCCGTTGAGAACCTCTTTCAAGTTTTTGAATGCCTCCGCCTCCGGCGTCTCCGCCGCTTCGTCCGGCATATCCATATCTACGAGACGTTCCACCCAGTCCGCCAAGGCGTCAAACGGCTCTTCCTTGCATTCGCGGATTGCGTTGGCGACGTCCTCGACGGTCTTCTCCGCTTTCGCAAGCCGCTTTCCCTCGTCGTCCGATCCGGCGTTTGAGTTCTGCGAAGCGTTGTCCGCCTCGTCGTCAATCACCAGCACCTTCATGAGCGGGACGTACTTTTTGTTGTCTTTGTGGTCAAGCCATTCAACAATTCGCTCTAGCGACCGTTTCTCCTTCATGGCCACACCCCAATAAAAATAACCAGGTTCAGCCAATTCAGAAGCATCTTCGTTATACACATTCTCAAGCAGATTCAGACGAAACGCATGGCGCTTCCCGACCCCCGACTTCGCAAAATCCCGCTTCATGCGCTTCTCAGTCTGAGCGGCAAGCGCGGTGTTGCAGCTCGTAAGAACTATGATTACGTTCCAACCCGCTTCCGCCGCCTTTAGCGCAAGGCCGACGTAATTTCGCGTCTTGCCGGACTGCACACGCCCGACCACAAGGCCAGAAAGCCGTCCGTCGGGACGATCCTCCAGCAGTTCGTCAATGCGCCCAATGATGACGTCAACCGAATTGCGCGTACGCAAATCATTCTTCGTGACCGTCTCGATGTACTTCTCGTAGAATCCCATTGTCGCTGCAGCAGCCTCGCGCCCGAACTGCCGCCGGAGGATTCCGTGCATGAAAAGAGGGCGTACCTGTGACTCCCCATACACTCTACAGTAGCCCTTCCACAGGCAGACGCAAATGCACAGGGCAGAATACGCCCTGTGTAAGGGCATAATTTACCCATGTGCCGCTTGCGTCTTGAAATGTGGAAGTATTTCTGTAGAACGGCGCACCCACCCCAGTGTCCGCGGGTTTTCTCTCCCGTTTCTCCCTGAGATTTGGCTGGCAACAAGGCGATTTCTCGCCCCTCGTCAACGATTGGTATTGTAGCAAATATCCGCTAAGTCGGCAACGGGGGTTGCCCAAACATTAGAAAATCGGTCAGACCGTGTTTCCAATGTTTGGAAACATGAACTTTTTTCGCACTATGGCTCCGTCCTAGCGGCTGCATCGCAGTTCTCTTCGCTCGACAAACATGCGCCAGCCGCCTCAAAACAACTGGGGACAGTCCCCCTCGTTTGTCCCCCCGCATGTTGGGGACAGTCCCCTCGCTTCAACCGAAAACATCTGGGGACAGTCCCCCTCGTTTCCCCCTCGTTCCAACCGGGGACAGTCCCTCCGTGGTGCTAATCGTACGGAAATAATTCTCTCCCAAAGTTGTGGTATTATGCTCACGTCCCGCGGGGACTGTCCCCGCCGGGCGAACACAACCACAAGCGAAAGGAGAGAGCCAGATGGCAAGGACAAGGAGGATCAAGTTCACGGACCGCGACGCGCTGCACCACGTCACCTCGCGGGTTTCCGGCAGGCAGATGCTGCTCGCCGGCGCGGGCGTCAAGGACGACATGCTCGACGCGCTGGAGCGCGCGGCGGAGTTCAGCGGGGTGAACGTGGGGGCGTTCGCCCTTCTGGACAACCACTTCCACATAGTCGTCCAGGTGCCGTTCCACGCGGGGACAGTCCCCGAGGGGGAGGTGCTGCGCCGGTACGGCGCGCTCATGGGCGGGAAGGCCCGGGCTCGGCTCGAGGCGCGGCTCGGGAGCCTCCGCGAAAGCGGCGGCGCGGTGGCGGCGGAGTCCGAGCTGGACAAACTTCGCGCGCGTATGCACGACCTGAGCCAGTTCGTGAAGACGTTCAAGGAGGAGTTCGGGCGGCTCTTCCGCAGGCGCCGTACCT
>JAFRBA010000129.1 GCA_017405115.1 Kiritimatiellia bacterium | reverse complement strand
TTCGGTTACTTTGCATTGGCGGCAGGAAGTTCTTATCATCGAAGTTGTGCTTCTGTTCGTAGTTGGTTTCATCCCGTCTGGTTTCGACTTCGCGGCCAACGCCATCGTTTCGTTTACATGCGCGATGCAGGTGCAGGCGTTTCGCAAGATACATGGCAATGTCTACTCCAGCACGATGTGCATCGGGAACCTCCGTTCGTTCGCAGAATGGGGCGGCCGTGCCCTGTCCGGCGACGGTAGGCGGGCGTGGCTCCGAGCGGAACGTTACCTTGGCATCATCGCGCTGTTCGCACTCGGTGCTACTCTTGGTTCGCTTGCCGTGCCGAAGCTCGGAATCCGGGCGATATGGTGTTCTTGCGTCCTTCTCGTGGTATCTTTCGCTTTGATGTTTGAGAAGCGAGAGTCGAATCAGGAATCCAAGACAGAGTAGATGTGGGTTTATGAACTTGTTGTGTAGAGGGAATCACCGCGCGAGACGCGCACAAGTCGTTCTTCTAATATGGTATGACATCTTGCATGATAGGAAACGCCTATTTTGAAGCATATCCATTTCCGATTACCCTATAGTCCTTGGATTATGGGATAATATTCGCCGTTAACACCAAAAGAAAGATGGTCAACTATGTCAGATCCGAATGCCATCCGCACAACTCATCTCACGCGCGACGCCGCGTGGGAGCTCTTGACGCGTTACAACAAGGACGCGTTCCATCTCCATCATGCCGAGACGGTCGAGAAGACAATGCGATATTTTGCGCGCGAGCTCGGATACGCCGAAGATGAAGACTACTGGGGCATCGTGGGGATGTTGCACGACATCGACTTCGAGCAATGGCCGCAGCAGCACTGCGTCAAGAGCCAGACCCTGCTGAAAGAGCTTGGGGTCGAGGACTCCATCAACCGGGCCGTCGCCTCGCACGGCTACGCCATCGTAAACGACATCGCTCCCGAACACGAGATGGAGAAGATCCTCTATGCCGTGGACGAATTGACGGGGCTTCTCGGTGCCGTCGTGCTGATGTATCCCTCGAAAAGCGCGAAGGACCTGAACCTGAAGAGCGTGAAGAAGAAGTTCAAGGACAAGAAATTCGCCGCCGGCTGCTCGCGCGACGTGATACGGCGCGGGGCGGACCAGCTTGGCTGGACGCTGGACGACCTCATCGCGCGCACCATAGTCGCCGTCCAGTCATTCGAAGTATAATCTGAAGGCCATCCACGCCGGACTGCGCGGCAACGTTGTCACGCTCTTTCCCGACCGTGGCGACCGCTACATCAGTAAGGGCCTTTTTCCGGTGGGAGAATGACAGACGAACAAACAGAGCGTTACTATCGACAAATCTTGCTGAAGGAGATCGGCCTCGACGGACAGCGGAGACTGATGGCCGCGAAGGTTCTTGTCGTCGGTGCCGGCGGGCTCGGCTCTCCGGCTGCACTCTATCTCGCCGCCGCGGGCGTCGGACGGCTTGGAATCGTGGATTTCGACGTAGTGGACCGAACCAACCTCCAGCGGCAGATACTCCACTCAACCAAGGACATTGGACGGGAAAAGGTGGAAAGCGCGGCGGAGAGGATCGCCGCCATGAATCCCAACGTCGTAGTGGACGCCATCCATTCCGTCGTGCACGCCGACAACGTGCGTGAGTTGATCCGCCCCTGGGACTTCATCATCGACGGCACCGACAACGCCGCAGCCAAATATCTCATAAACGACGCCTGCGTCCTTGAGGGAAAACCGTATAGCCATGCAGGAGTCCTGCAATTCCGGGGGCAAACCACGACCTACGTACCTAACCATGCGCCATGTCTCAGGTGCATCTTCCCGTATTCGTCCGAGCATTCTGCGCCATCATGCGACACGGCAGGCGTGATCGGAGGCGTTTGTGGCGTTATCGGAACACTCCAGGCCATGGAAGCGGTCAAGTACATCGTCGGCGCTGGTGAACTCCTCGCGGGATGCCTCCTTGTCTATGACGCGCTAAAGTCCAGATTTCACGAAGTTCGCCTTCCACCTCCAGGCGGAAGCTGTCCTGTCTGCGGCAAGAATCCGTCCATCACCCAGCCGATCGATCTAGACAACTGCTCACGACGTCTCCTTTTTCGACAGACACACCTCTGACATTCAACAGCAAGGAGCTCTTCGTCGGATGCCATCACGCATTCTGTTGAAATAACCGTTACCTATTGCATTGACATGGAATTTCCAATCATGAACTACGATTTTGACACGATCATTGCCCGGCGCGGGACAGACTGCGAGAAGTGGGATTTGCCCGCCGAGGACGGCGTTTTGCCGCTCTGGGTTGCGGACATGGACTTCCGCGCCGCACCCGCCATCGTCGATGCCCTGTGCCGTCGCGTGGAGGAGGGCGTGTTCGGCTATGCCCTGCCATCGGGCTCGTGGCACGAAAGTCTTGTCCGCTGGCTCAATGTTCGCCATCGCTGGCAGGTTTCGTCGGACACGGTTATAGATGCGATCGGCGTTGTCCCTGCGCTGGCCTCCGTCATTCGTGCCTTTTGCTCGCCAGGCGACAAGGTAATCGTCCAGACGCCTGCCTACAACTGTTTTTTCGCGACCATCCGCAATCAGGGTTGCGATGTGCTTGAAAATCCTCTCCGCCGTGTACCTGTTCGCGAAGACAACGAGGGTGATTTCACCTACGAAATGGACTTTGAAGACCTGGAACGCAAAGTCGCCGATCCGCGCGTAAAGCTGTTTCTGCTGTGTAATCCACACAATCCGACCGGCAGGGCCTGGACGGCGGAGGAGCTTCGCACGGTGGGCGAAATATGCCTGCGGCACGGGGTTTTCGTCGCCAGCGACGAAATTCATGCCGACTTGCAGATGCCAGCATCGCGACATGTCCCGTTTGCCAGCCTGTCCGAAGAGTTTCGGAACGCTTCGCTTACATTCTGGTCCGCGTCCAAGGCGTTCAACCTTGCTGGACTCCAGACTGCCGCCATTATCTGTTCCGATCCGGAGGTGCGCGGGCGGGTGCGTCATTTCCTCAAAGTCCATTGTACGGGCGAAATCAATCCATTCGGTTTTCTCGCCTCATCTGTCGCATGGGACAGATGCAGCGACTGGCTCGACGCGCTTCGCGCCTACTTGCATGAAAACTACCTGACGCTTCTTGACTTTGTCCGCACGCGTCTGCCTCTACTAAAAGTTGCAGCGCTTGAAGCCACCTATCTGGCGTGGGTAGATGCGACGGCGCTCGGTCTTTCATCGGCGGAACTGTCATGTCAGCTCGAACGCGAGGCGAAGGTCAAGTTCTCGCCCGGCGCAATCTACGGCGAACCGAAAGGATATTCCTTCCTCCGCATCAACCTTGCATGTCCGCGCAAGACACTTCTAGAGGCGTTGGATCGAATAGCAGCGTGGACCAGCTCGGCTGGACTCTGGACGACCTCATCACGCGCACCATCGCCGCCGTCCAGTCGTTAGAAGTGTGATTAAGACTGTTCAGGCTCGTTGAACCGGCGGCGCATCTGCCGCGTTTAACAGGGCATGAATCATGACAAGGAAAACAAGGCCTCAAATCGGACTATGGCCGGCGGCGCGGACTTCTCACTTCAAGTGTTCGCGCCCGGAACGGAGGGCGGTTTCTACCACACGCACAAGGAACATGAGGAGCTGTATTTCTTCCTTTCGGGAGAGGGCGAGTATCAGGTCGACGGAACGAACATCCCCGTGAAAGAGGGCTCGGTCGTGCGCGTCGCTCCCGCAGGCAAGCGTGCCGTCCGCAACACGGGTTCGACGCCGCTCACAATGCTCTGCATCCAGTACCAGTCCGCCACGCCGGGCAGTGTTACCCCAGCCGACGGCACCATCCTCGCCGAGCCGGTCAAGTGGTAGGCGCGTTGAGGATTGAGCGACTACGAGCCTGTTGAATGGTAATTGAAAGCGCGTGGAGATTTCACCGGAAGTTTGACATTCGTATGACATTTCCGCTTCGAGGAACTGATATAATACGCGCCGCTTTAAGACATGGTGTCTTGAGGCGCAACAATACGAAAGGAACAAAGAGATGAAAAGCAAATTGATGACAATGGTGGGCGTCGTGGCATTGGCGGCGATGGCCTTCACGGGATGCTGCACGTGCAATGGAAAGAGCGCGTGCGCTTGCACGGATGGCAAGTCATGCGTCTGCGGCAATGCCTGTAACTGCGCGAAGGAAAAAGCCTGCGCGTGCGACAAGGGCAAGCCCTGCACCTGCTGCACGGACCACGCGAAGTGTGCCTGCGGCAAGACCGGCTGCAACTGCAAGAAGTAAAATCGCCTAATGAAGCGAACCATTGCAATCATCACGCTGATTGGCCTGCCGGCGCTTCTCATCGCGCTGGCGGGCGTTCGCCTCGTCATGTACGACCGTTCCGGCATCTGTTCGGCGGTCGCCAACCAGCCAGAATGCACATGTGGGTGTCGGGAGAAGCACGGACGCGCGAATGCGGAGGTCTCCGCGCGCGCCGAGCGCATGGCGAACGAGGCGGGGGCGGCGATTCTGTTGCTGCTCATCATCATTCTGGGCGGAATGGCGGGGCTCTTCGCCGTCTATGCCTGCCGCACGCGGCGGCAGTCGGCGGCGCACCGGGCGTTTGTGGCGGACATCTCGCACAAGTTGCGCACGCCGCTCACGGGACTCTGCCTGAATGCCGACCTCCTGAAAGAGCACAGACTGCCGGAGGAGTCCGACAGACGCGACGCCATTGCGTCTATCGCGGAGAATGCCACCCAGATGACGGACCTCGTGGAGAAGCTTCTTGATCATGTCGCGCGGTCTTGAAGTCCTTGTCGCCGAAGATGACCCCGTAATACGCCGTGCCGTGAAGGCGGCGCTCGCGAGCGAGGGCTACTCCGTGCGCGAGACGCCTGATGGAGCGTCGGCGCTCCGCGCGTTCGGCGAGAAGCGGCCCGACCTGGTCCTCCTCGATGTGATGATGCCCGCGACGGACGGCTTCGAGGTCTGCGCGCGGATCAGAGCCGTCGACGCGAGGGTACCGATTATCTTCCTCACGGCGCGGTCGAGCGAGGATGACAAGGTCAAGGGACTCGGACTCGGCGCCGACGACTACATCGTCAAGCCGTTCGGCGTCCGCGAGCTTCTCGCCCGCGTTGCCGCTGTTTTGCGCAGGGCGGATTCGCGCACTCCCGAGACAATTCCGCTTGGAACTGTGCATATAGACCCGCGCAAGGCGTCGCTTGTCCGCCCGGACGGAAAATCCGTCGCGCTGACGGCCCGTGAACTGCGTCTGCTGCTCCTTTTCGCGGCGCGTCCCGACGAAGTGATTTCAAGAGACGAACTTCTCAACTCCTGCTGGGGACTCACCTACTATGGGACGACCCGGACACTCGACCAGCACATCCTCGTATTGCGCAAGAAGCTGGGTCCTGAAGGCCATCGCCTCGTGTCCGTCCGCTCGCTGGGCTACAAGTTCGCCGCCTCTTTGTGACTTTGGGGGTTCTTTGAGCCTAACAGAAACAAGAAGTTCGTTGCTCACCTACGATTTTGGATTAGGATCATGTCAGAAATTCTCTGAGGGTCAATGGAGCTGAGTGACCGGAAAGAAGCGTTGTATCCGCTGGAAGCGTGAGGATGCGCGTTTCAAGGGAGCGAATGAGCGTTGGCTGGTCTCCGCCCGGAAATTTCGTAAGGCCGATGTCCCCGCCGATGATTGAATCGCCCACAAAGGCGCAGCTCTCGGAAGGCAGATAATATGTGGCTGAGTCCGGCGTGTGTCCTGGTGTGTACAGGACGCGGATTGAAAATGTTGGATTGGCAGCGAGGCGCACTTCATCACCGTCATCAAGCCAGTCGACACTCGCGCCGATGGTGACATGCCGGCCGCAGCGCGCACTGAGGTTCAGCTCGGCGTCCGCAAGAAACGGCGCGCCGAGGCGGTGCATGGATATAGGCGCGTTCAATGCACGGCTCAATGGTTCCGCCGCCGCCGTATGGTCGAAATGCCCGTGCGTGAGTAGGATTCTCTCGATGCGCCAGCCCCTGTCTCGCGAGATGCCGTAGAGCCGCTCCGCCTCTGCTCCGGGGTCAATCAGAAAACCGCTGCCCGTGGCATCGTCGATGATGAAATATGCGTTCGTCTCGAAGACGTCCCGCACGACGACTCTCGCAACCATGAAGCGCCTCCTTATTCAAGTCGGCATCCGTCCGGTCCGCAGACGTGGGCTTTGGGCTTGGGCGCATCCTCCGGCTTCTTTTCCGGCATCGCCTGACGCAGCGCGGCGGCAAAGTCCTCCTTGGACATCGCGCCAGGGATGGCGAGCTTCCCGTTGATGACGAAATACGGAACGCCGTGGACGCCCATTCGCGCGGCCTGCGCCTCGTCGCTTCGCACCTCGTTGGCGAACTTCTCGGACGAAAGGACTTTGGCTGCTTCGCTCCTGTCGAGGCCAGCTTCCACCGCCGCATCGAGCAGGACTGCGTGGTCTGCTAGTTCGAGGTTTTTCGTGAAGTAGGCCGCGTAGAGGAGACTTTCCAGTTTATGTGTTTTCGCGTCGTCGCCGAGGCTTTGCGCGTAATGGGTCAGACGGTGCGCGTCGAACGTGTTTGTGTAGCGGGTTGTCGCGTAGCGGAAGTCGATTCCCTCTGCGCGTCCGAGAGACGAGATGTACTCGATCCGCGCCTTTGCGCCGTCAAGCGAGAGACCGTATTTGTGCGCGAAGCGCGTCGCGGTGTCGGTCTCCGTCCTGCGCGGAGCGGACGGATCAAGCTCGAAACTGTGCATCCTGAGCGTCCATCCTCCTTTCGGCAGAGTCTCTTCCGCCGCCTTTTTGAGCCGCGCCTCGCCGATGTAGCAGTAGGGGCAGGCGTAGTCCGACCAGTAGTCTATCTGAACCATCATTTCATCTCCGTTCCGGTCTTGCTGTTGCAAAACGCCGCAGATTATACTATACTATGCGTCCAAATGACAAGAACGCACTATTTTGTAGCCTACTTCCCAAAAGGAAACCGTACATCATGACAAGGGAGAAACTTGAAGGCTTCCACTGCGCGGTGGAGGCTGCGATTGCCATTCTCGGCGGCAAATACAAGGCCATAATCGTCTGGTGGCTTACGGAAAGCGGCACCATGCGCTACAGCGACATCAAGCGCAAGATTCAGCAGGCGACCGCCAAGATGCTCAGTCAGCAGTTGCGCGAACTTGAGGCGGACGAGATAATCTCACGCAAGGTCTATCCCGTCATTCCGCCCAAAACCGAATACACCCTGACGGCACTTGGCAAATCAGCCGCAGCAATCGTCAGGGCGATGGACAAATGGGGGCGCGGATATTACGCCCACCACGGCGTTACACCTCCATGCGACAGGCAAGGCGACTCCTCGTAGCCGCGTCGACCGCCGCGACGTTGGCCCGTGCCGCGCCCGGCGCGAGGTGAGGACATTCACTAGTACAGACGCCAGAAGCCCGACGCGCGGCGACGTGGCGGGCTTGTAGGCAAAATCCGGCCCATTTGAAGGTTTATGAAGATTGTTTTTGGGGGCGAAAATGGACGGTCGCCGGGCGGTTTAGCCGCCCGGAACGGGGTGCGGACGGGGATCGCTACCGCCCGCCTATGGATGAGCCGCCGCTACACGAGACGGCGGGCGAGCGCGAGGAGGTTCTTGATCCCGTTCAATTCGCCGAGCGCACGGGTCACGAGGAACTCCATGTCATCGAAGTCCTCGCGGCTTCCTGCATCGGCCAGCGCGACCATGTCGAGCGCGAAGAGTCCGCGCCACGCGGCGAACGTAACCGACGCCACGTTGCCCACGAGGGAGAAGATTGCATCGAGGTTGACCCTACAGCCGACCGGCTTGCGCTGAAGCCTGTAGGCCGTTCGCAGACGGTCTCGCCGGCTTTCGCGCTTCTCCTCGGCTCCGTGTTCGCGTTTGTACTCGGCCTCGGCGATGTGCTTCACCTCGGCGGCGACCATCCGCTCCACCTGCTCCGGCGAAGGGAAGCCCTGATTCGGATTCCAGCTCTTGCTCATGTGTATTTCCTTTCCGTGGCTTTTGCCACGGCGCACATGATGCCGTAGTGTCAAGCGAATGGCAATACGGGGCGATGACAAAAACGAGCGGACGGTCAGCCCGCAGAAAAAGCCTCGCGCCGAAAGGAAGTGGCGTTGGGCAAAAACTTGGGTGGCCACCCGCGACGGGGGTAGGTTAAATCCCCTTCAAGAGGTGCGCGGCGTCAGCCGAGGAGGATGTTCATCTTCTCGCCGATGGCCGCAAGGCGGTCGATGATGAAGAATGAAGAAACCGCTTGAAAAACGGCCTCAAAAGCGCAATTTGCCGCCGCGCCCCGATTGACTTCTGCCGCGATTTTTGCTAAACTGCCTTTGTTTTTCTTTGGGGGTACTATGCCCTTGAACGAAAGAGAACGGAAATGAACAACGGCGAAAAGAGGAAAGTCTATCTTGAGTCAACTATCTTCGGATACTTGACGGGACGGCCAAGTGCGATTCCCAAGACCGCATATTGGCAGGCTCTTACTCGCCAATGGTGGGAAAATTGCCTTCCAAAAGTTGACTGCTTCGTTTCGCGCTGGGTAATCAGCGAATCAGAAGACGGTGACTCCGATGCCGTGGAACGACGTAAGGCCGTCTTGAAGGACATCCCCGAAATTCGACCTGCGGCAGACAAGGTGGCTCCCCTCGCGCAGAAGTTGATTGAGGCCCATGCCCTGCCGAAAAATGAAGTCGCCGATGCTTTTCACATCGCTACGGCGACCGTTGGCGGCATGGACTATCTGCTTACTTGGAACTGCAAGCACTTAGCCAACTATGTTGCCTTGCCCAAGACGTATGCTGTGCTTACAGAGGCTGGATACAAGTGTCCCGTCATAATCACGCCCGAAAAGTATCTGGAGGAATGTCAAGATGAATGAGACGATGGAAATGCTCTTGCAGAAAGACGTCTCTGATTCAATCGTTGATCGGATTCACGAGACGCGACATCGCATTGCGGCGTATTTCGGAAACGACTTCATGCGCATGGCCATGTTCGGCGCGGGCGAGCTTGATTTGCCGCCAGACTTCTTTGTGTCATCGCGCAACGATTCTAAACTCGCGCCCGCAATGGCGTAACAACAATCTCAAATCGTGGAAACTGTAATGAAAGGAACGAGCCCATAGACAGTTAAAACGATAAGGCGGGAGAAATCCGACAAATTAGGCACATAGGCTTTTGCCGCCCGGGGAAGAACGAAATTTGGTATAATAATCGTCAAAGGAGAACAGGTATGCCGAGACTGATGGAGAAGAAAGATTGGATGCAGACCATGGCAGATGTTGGGTCTGCCGACGACGTTTGGTTTGAAAACGTCTCAGGCGATGCCTGTACCGTGTCTCTTTCGCTTCCTGAGGCGGGTCGCTATCGGGTGATTCTTGTGAAACTTGACGGCGTTTCCACGGTGTCGTCATCTTCGACCAGACACAGCAATAGGAAGATATCGCCGAAGGTTAGGGCTCTTCGCGGCGCGGCAAAATTGAATGACTGCCGCGAATATAAAGAGATACTTGCTGATGCGCTGGCGGAAAAACACGAGGCTTTGCGATGAAGATATTCGTCGATGCAAACGTCATCATTGACTACCTCGTTGACAGAATGCCTTTCGCCGACGATGCCGAGGCTGTCATTGATGCTTGTGTACAAGACGGCAACGAAGGCGCATTTACCGGTCTCACGGCGTGCAATTCCGTCTATGTCATTGGCAGGTCGATTGGACAACACAATGCTGAATTGCTGGTGAAAGAGGTTGCGGAGTTCATGAAACTGCTGCCAATCCGTCCGGAAGACATCAGCCTGAACCTTGGCGCAGATCATCCTGATTTCGAGGACACTCTTCAGATTGCCGCAGCAAAGGAGTGGGGCGCGGATGTGATCGTCACACGCGACAAAGACGGATTTGCCAATTCGCCCGTGAAGGTCTTGGCTCCAGCAGAACTCCTAAATGTCTTTGTCGAAGATAAACAATAACACCAATCTCAAATCGTGGAAACTGACAATGAAAGGAACGAGCCAATAGACAGTTAAAACGATAAGGCGGGGAGAAATCCGCCACCCTCCGAAAGGAGGATAGACAATTTGCAATGCTGCAAAGCAGTCGTTCCGTGAAACGTTCGAAAATCTCACTAGTAGCGACACTTGGCAGGAAAGCGCAATCGCGCTTCCTCCCTTTGTGTTCTACTATAGGCAATTCGAACGGCCTCACGGAAAACACGAAGGGAGGTTTTCTTATGCCCTCAAATCGTGTCAGCGATTGCCGCGCAAGCGTAGCGACACGGAACGAGGACAAGCCCGATCCTTGCGAAGTGAAACACAAACAGGGCGCAAGGAAACACAAAAGTGAAGACGAAATTTAAATGCAATTGCTTAAAGGTGATTGGCCTTGTCGCAATTGCGATGATTGCACTTTCTGCCATCGCAGAATTGGCATGGGTAACATGTCCCAGATGCAACGGGCGCAAGTTCCTATGTTCGTATTGCAACGGAACAGGGCAAATGAGGTGCACTGTCTGTAATGGTACTGGGATGTTCATGGGATGGGCTTGCACAGCCTGTACAGGCGGCAAGCGGATGTGCACAAATTGTGTGATGTCTCCTGCATGTCCACATTGTAATGCAGCAGGTGGGTATTGGGTAAACAAATAATCGGGGAAGGACGATGAAATTATTAGCCGTATGCTTTGTTTGTATGGTTGGAATGGCCTATGCCGAAGTCAGTATCCTGCAAGGTAATTCTAAACATGATACTCGTATGGAAAGTGGTAGGCATCAACGTCATCTGACTTCACATGCGACTTCTTCTAAAGGATTCCCTTCGCACGTGCAATCTCATCAAGCAAGCGAAGCCGATTCATTGCGGAAAAAAACGCCACCATTTGGGATTCGTACTGCACTGGCGGCAGAACGACTTAAGTATGAATTACAAAAGGATGGCTCGTACAAAGTCAAGGTGGTGCTGGGGAGTCGTCAGCAATTTGTATATGTCTTGTCAGATCGGACGCTCGAATCAATAGCATATATCGCTCCAGAGGATGACTATGTCATTCCTGTGGGCTGGATAAGGACTTTGAATAGAAATTGCATGGTTGGAGGGAAGTGGGTACAAAAAGAAGTGTCATTTGAAGAACGGCGAAAGAAAGTAACGCGCAATGCACTTGTGTTTACCTTGTCGGCAACAGAAGCAGTCAAAAGCAAAGAGCTGGCAGATGCGATACGAATCGTGGCGAGAGCTGCTGATGATGCGGAGCAAGACCTATCTTTGGAATCTGACAATTATTGAAAGTGATGAATCCAATCTGCAAAGTCTTTTCCTGCATGCAATGGTGTCTTGTTATTCTCTTGTTGTTTGGGATGACAGGCGTTGGCATCTATTATCTTGTCAACGCAGTACATGAAGCCTGCCGTGCTGGGTTTTGGTCGCAACAACAAGAAAACGAACGGACAATGAGAATGTTTGAACAACAAGAATAATCAAGGAGGCACAATGGCCTTACAGCCCATATTCGATGATTATGAGGGAACCACAAAAGTACGAACATGCACCCTTATGGTAACCCATGCGTGCAACTTGAATTGTACTTACTGCTACGAAGAGTTCAAGGGCAACAGGTACATGGACACGAAACTTGCCATTTCCATTGTCCAAAAGGAATTCGCTCTTGTGGAAAGCTCAGACAAGTTTGAAGCGTTGCAAATTGACTTCATGGGCGGCGAGCCGTTGATGAACTTCCCGTTAATCAAGTACGTTGTTGAATGGGTCGAAGCACATCCCCCAAAAGTTCCTTTTGTGTTCTTTGCCACAACCAACGGCACATTACTGACACAAGAAATGAAATCATGGTTTCGTGAACACAGGGAGAATATATGGCTGGGTGCAAGTTGCGATGGTACGGAATCAATGCAAAATGCAAATCGCGGAACTGAAAGAAAGGCGATTGACTATGATTTCTTTAAGCAGACGTGGCCTTTGCAGAGCGTTCACATGACAATATCAAAGGGGACTCTGCCAGTATTGGCACAAGGCGTTTTATTCCTTCAACGGGAGCGGAATTTCCGTGTAGAGGCAGCTTTGGCACAAGGCGTTGAGTGGACAAAGTATGATGCGATTTTATATCGAGAACAATTGCGGACATTGGGGGATGTGTACATACAAGATACTACGATTCCACCGATTAATCTACTTGGGCAGACATTGGCCGTAGAGTTGCCGAAGGATAATGGCAAAGCGACATTACAAAAGAAATTCTGCGGAACAGGTACTCATATGGTGACATACGACATTGATGGCCGGAAGTACGGATGTCACCTTTTTACGCCTGTTGTACTTGGAGATTCGCGAGCGGAAATTGACAAGTTTGATTGGGAGAGCGGCAATCTCTATAACGATAGTCGTTGTGATTGTTGTGTTCTGCGACAGACATGCCCTACATGTGCGGGCTTTAATTTCAAGTATCGCGGCGCGATTGCCAAACGAGACATGCGAGGATGCCTCATGGCACTTGCACGGGCAATAAGTGTTTGTGAATTCCAAATACGACTCATCATAAACAGGCGAAGTGCTAACATGCCTCACGAAGACGCCGTAAAAGCGCAAAAGGCAATGGAGGCCTATGAGATCCTTTCAAAAATTGATTTCCCTAACGTGGAGGCTCCATTTACAATTGGTAACAGCCGAATTGTCGGCAATTCCAGGAAAGGAGGTGAAAAAGAATGAAGGTCAGCAAGAGCGAATTGGCTAAACTTGGCGCGATGCTTGATGCTTACAAAAGTGAGCACGGCACGATTGCGACGAGTTCCGACCCCACGCTGAATACGTGGGGATGTGGTGCAATGTGCACCAATTCCTGTTCCAGCTATTGCGACGGAAGCCGTTGCTTCTGTTGGAAGGCATGGAAGGGCAACGGTTAATGCCGTTGGACTGTGGCACAAACCACGACGCTGTGCCTGTGAAAGTCATAGGCACAGCGTTCATTAGAAAGGTTAGATGACTCATGGAGAATGAACGTAGAAATGCAGAAGGAATAGCGAAGACACGGCAAGTTATGTTGACCGTGACTCGACATTGCAATCTTGATTGCCGCTATTGTTACGAGAGCCACAAGAGTAATGGTAGAAGAATGTCAGTTGAGACTGCAAAACGTGTCCTAGAGAACGAGTTTGAATATGCCTCGCACGATGGAGTGACAGAGGCGCTAGATATATCATTCATGGGCGGCGAACCTCTGGAGGAATTTGAACTTGTCAGAGAAGTATCTGAATGGGTATGGGATAAAGATTGGCCGTTGCCATACGAGTTGTCTCTACCGACAAATGGAACGCTATTGACAGACAATATGCGCGAATGGTTTACAGCAAATAAACATCGATTCAGTGTCGGATTGAGTTTTGACGGCCTTTCAGGTGTTAATGAACTCAATCGTACCACCTTGCCCATTGACTGTGAGTTTTTCATAAAGACCTGGCCGGACAGGCGGATTGCTGTAGTCTTGTTCCGCGATTCGATTCAGTATTTGGCGGAAAATGTTCGCCAGATGAATGAAAGGAAAATACCTTTTACTGCAGTATTAGGGGATGGATTCAAGTGGACGAAAGAAGATGCAAAGATTTACGAAGAACAGATGATGGAACTGATACCCGACTATCTTGAAAGTCCCGATGAAGCAAGGGCAAGCGGGTTATTCTCTCTTCGTATTGCTGATTTCTTTCCTGGCAACAGGTTGAAAGAATCTGCATTCTGCGGTGCGGTGGACAACATTGTCAATTACGATGTGGATGGTACTGATTATATCTGCCACATATTTGCACCGTTGACTTTGGGACAGGAATTGGCCGACAGGGCGAAGAAGGAATGTGCAGACCTTAAATATGTCTCTTGGGACCCCGTCTGCGATGCTTGCCCAATCCGTAATACCTGCAAACCCTGTTTCGGTTTCCATGTAAAACTGTATGGAGATGTCAACAAGTGGTCCTCGCCGAATACGACATGCAGAGTACAAAAGGCAAAGGCGAGAGTATGCTGTCTTTATCACCTGAAAAGAATGGAGCAGAAGATAGAACGAGGAGAAACACTCTCTGGTGAAGAACTTATGACATCAGACAAGGCATTGCAGTATCTAAATCTTGAGGAGGGCGAGTGATGAAAGCCTTTACTCCCAAGGGTAAATGTGAATCCGCCTACACAATCTCTGGGGTGTTGGATCAGAAGTGCCTTGAGGAATTCTTGAAATTCCTTCAGAATGACGTGCCGGATGAGTGTACTCGTCTGCATATTCAGATATGCTCAAACGGAGGTCATGTTTCCATTGCGCTTGCAATGGGACAATTGATACGCACCTTACCATGTGAAGTCCTCACATACAATATTGCCAATGTAGATTCTGCGGCAATTGCAGTTTTCGCAAGTGGCAAACAACGAATGTGCGCCCAACATGGGGTCTTCATGTTTCATCCTGCGGCGAAAGAAATATCTGGAGCGAAAAGCGCAGCAGAACTGCGTGCGCTTGCAGACGAAGTGGATTCGGATGAAGAACGGCTTATTTCTTTTCTTGAATACTGCACGGGGACATCCAAGAGTGTGTGGAAGCAGAAAATGGCGTTGAGTACACGCCTAACGGCAGAGACTGCATTGTCTGATAACCTTGTGACAGAGGTTGAAAAACCACGCACATGACGAATCTCTGGACATTGCGTGGGCTTTGCCATCTGCTGCCCCAAAAAGTCTTGATGGCAACAATTACTGTTCTTTACGAATCCCTGCGATTATCCATCCCGTTTCTTACGGGAATTCTTGTTGATGTATTAATCGGCAAGTTAGATGTGGCATGGGGAATATGGGGATGTGCGGCATTGCTATTGGCGGTCGAATGCGCAGTTGTCATGGTTGCATACATAAAAGAAACCATAGAGGCAAGGGCGTTTTCTGTTTTTGACAGATGTCTGTTTACCGCGTATTGGGAATCTGTCGGAAATATAGACATTGACAAGTTTCTACAGATTCCGGTCGGTAAATGGATGGGCAAACTTTCGTATGATGTCAAAACCGTCTGCTCTTCAATGCGACAGTTATTTGGCACCGTCGTAGGATTTTGCTTGTTCTGGATAGGAAGTATTATCCTGATAGCACATAAAAACGCAACTGCGATTCTGTTTCTCGTTCTGTCTGTGATTGTGGGCGGCATTGTCTGTTTCATATTCATTCCACGAATAAGAATTGCATCGGAAAGGATGCGTAAAAGCATGTACAGATTTAGTGACATGGTTTACGGGCTAGTGAAGATGCATCCATTGTTGGTAATTCACAAGGCAACATCGCGATATCTCTCGGTGATTCGAAATACAGCAGCAGCGGCAGCAGCGCGCGAGCGGGTTCTTTCCGTGGTTGCGGCTCAAAACAAGTTGGCAATGGATTCTGCCTTTTGGTTCATGCGAAGCGTTGTAGTGTTATTCTGCGTTAGCCTGGTTGTACAAGGTAGGAGTACAATCGGAGAAATGGTAGCCCTTATAGTGTTGGTCAATCAATTGTTGCAGGGGGTGGCTGCAATAATGCAAGTCGTTCCATCGCTGGAAACAGGCATTGAGGCACTGAAGGAAATCCAGAAAACGGTTTCGTACGGTGGAACGGCGAAAACTCCACTTGACGATGTTGTTTTATCTGGCGACAGAGCTCTGCAAGAACACGATCTTGTGACATGCAATGCTGTTTCGTTCTCATACCCAGATGGGAAGAGCGTGATGAAGAATCTGTCAATGAGATTACGTGGTGGAGACTTTTGCGTATTCCTCGGACGAAACGGAACAGGGAAAAGCACCCTAGCCAAATTGATCTTGGCCATTCTTAAACCTTCAGAGGGAAGAATTGTTGCAAAAGAGATGCGTGTTGGTTGGATTCCACAGGACATAGAGATGCGTGGTGAAAGCATCATTGATGCCATAAGGCTTAAGGATCAAAACATTTCGGCAGACACTGTAAAATGCGCGTTGCAGGTATGCGGACTTGAAGATTGGGTGAAGGCGCTTCCAAATGGCATATACACCCATGTCTCTTCGGAAACGATTTCAGGGGGGCAATTACAGTTGTTGTCCATTGCCCGTGCCTTGGTTCGGAATCCGGATTTACTGGTCATTGATGAAGTGTCAAACAATCTTGACATTGTTATGAAACAAAAGGTTTTTGAAACATTGAACAAATGTAGCAAGGGGCGAACGATAATACTTGTCTCGCATGACATTGAGAGCATCCGTCTTGCCAATCGTATTTTCTTTTTCGGGAAGAATGACGTTGTCGAATTGCCACAGGGAACGACAGAGGATGAAATTGTAAAACTTTTGAACCAAGAAACTTAACCAAAAGGACATTAAAATGAACTACAATAAAACCATTATCGTTGCGTTATTTTCGGGCGTGATTGCGATCTACGCCTATGCCAAGAGCGACGAGCCGCAAGTAGATAATGCCAAACGTTTGAGTGGAGAACATGGGATTACCAAAAAGGATGCGGAGCGCTACCTTAAGGCAGCCGAAGAAGGAAATGTCGAGGCTCAAGAGATGATGGGCTGGGCCTACTACGATAAGAACGCCACGATTGAGGACAAGGACGAAGCCATGAAATGGTGGTGCAGGGCTGGGCATCGTGGTTCGGAAATGATGAAAGCAGTCCTTCGGTTGGCGTATCACGGCGATGAAAGAGTTCTGATTGATAATGCAGCTGACGCCATAACAGCGAAAGGTGGTCGGCCATTGCCAGTTTCGAACGAGCCGCTTGCTTTCCGCGTTGAGTGCGCGAGAAGAGCGTACATAGACAAGTGGCTTGGATTCACGGATCCAAGTTGGAGTCCGTTTCCCGCCTTATTATCTGTCACGAACGCTACAGGACTTAACCTTGATTTTACCAAACGATTTGAGACATCAATCAAAGGCAAATTGGCACAGTTCCCAGATGGTGAAATACGCTGGAGCGAGGATGGCACGAATGGACTTTCATTTGCAGATACGACAGTAAAGATGTGCGAGGCGCAGATTGAGAGCGTGAGAGAATTGATGAAGTGCATGGAACAGAAGCGCAGCAAGAAGCCAAATGATAAGTCAAGTGCGAAATGGATTCTTAACGACGATTTCACTTTCGGCTACTTCACCATTCCCCACAAAGGCGGGAGAGACGAGGTTTACTATGTGTTTACGACACGACATGAAATGAACGATATTGCAGCCAAGACATGCGCCCTTGTTGCCTTCGCTCCGTCGCAACTGATATCCGATTCGATAATGAGATACTTCCTCGGTGACAAAGCGGCGCAATCAAACTTTAACGCATTGAAGGATGCCGGAATTGTAACGGTCATTGAATAAGAACTTGGACGAAAACAAAAGTGAGGTGACGAAATGTTTCTTGATGTCTTTATCGGTATGGTAAAATCGGACAAGTTCGATTTTGATGTTCCTGGAAATTATAATGGCTATATGCCAGATCCAGCTTATGAGATTGATAGGCCGTGGCCGACCTATCCAGGAGAACGTGACCTGTATTGGGCAATCTTAGATGAACCCAACGTAAAGAAACTTGATTGGGGGTGTTCCGCAGTAAAGATGTCTGTGCCGGAATTGCAAGCATGGCTTTCCGCATCCCGATGGCAAGGGAACGTATGCGCTCAAGTGTTGCTGTCACGATTGCCAGAACTTGATCCAGGTGGAACATATCTTCTTGTGGCGGTCGAATCATAGGGGATGTGGTACTGTAATTTCGCTGTAAATTGTAAAGTTCCGATCCAGCAATACGCCATATTTGGTATAATTAGCGCCATCCAGCATGAGACTACTACGACACAAACAAGCATCGTGGCAGATTTGCCGCCGCATCGCGGCAACGCTTCTCGCGTTCGCGGCGGTTCTGTTGCCGTTTGCCGCCCGCGCAGAAAAGGCAAATGTCTTTTTCATCCATGGCGCGAACGTAAGCGAACAAGACGCCCGCGCATGGGCGGCGGAAATGTTCAAGCGGCTGTGGCAGGCCGGGGCGAACATGGAGTTTCACCCTGTTGCGTGGGAGTCGGACATCGGGCCGTCGTACAATTACCAAGTCAACGTCTCAAACGCCTTTGTGACCGCATCGCACCTCGCCCCGTATGTTAACAGCATCCCCGGTCGGCGTGTTGTCATCGCGCACAGCCTCGGCACGATGGTTGCCGCCGCCGCGATTCAGGACTATGGAATGCAGGTCGAGAAGTTGATTATGCTCAACTCCGCCATTCCGTCCGAGGCGTTCGATCCCTCGCTTTTCAACCCCGATCCGCAGAATCATCTTGTACATGATGATTGGATGGATTACACAAATGTCTGCTGGACGGCAAGATGGAACGAGTTGTTCGCTGCAAATGACTCACGAGGCCAGTTGACTTGGCGCGGCAGATTCGCAAATGTGGCATCAGTCGCAGTTAATTTCTACTCTTCCGGCGACGAGGTTCTTGAAATCTACACTACGAGTCACAACCCATCAGTTGCCGCCGGCGTCAACCCGTCCGGACACTGGGGCGACCGTTATTCTTGGCACAAACAGGAACTCTACAAGGGGCGTCGGTGGCTGCTTGCGTTCATGGGTACAACGCACTGGTCTGGGTGGGGATTCAGGATGCATGAGTCGGGATACAGGATGTGGTATCCGCAGCAGGCGAATGCCGTCCAAGACGTTTCCGTGTTCAGCACGAACATGGTATTCAATCCCTATCCAAGCTCGATCATGAACCCATCGCAAAGCCGTTTGGAGATTGATTCGCATTTGGCGCAGGGCATTCCCGCCCTTTCGCCGCCGACAGGGCGAACTCGCTTTAGAGATGATTTGATACAGTCAATTGACATGAACACACTTGCTTTCAAGCCGAATGGATGGCCGCGCCCACCTGCCGCTGTCGGCAGTGACGACCTGGGCGACAACTGGCTTCATTCGGACATAAAGGATGTTGCCTATTACTACACTCATAAAGTATTTCAGAAAATAGTGGAAGTTGGAGGATTGAGATGAGAGACTCTTTTACTGGATTGATTGCCTTGACTTTCGCCTTGAGCGGGTCTGTCCTTGCGGATTACAATCCCTACTACAACAATGCGTTAGCAGATGTACGATTGCGCATTGTGGACGATGAGGGTCGGCCCGTAGGGGGCGCAACGGTCACGGCGGCATTTTACATTAGCGATACGAAAACTACGGGCGTGACAAAAGAAGCGGATGCCGACGGAATTGTCGAGGCTAAGTATCCGTGCAATGGCGAGTTCAAGGTTTGGGCAAGGAAAGACGGATATTATGATACGCTTCTAAAGACAACCGCTTTCATAACCCTATCCGAGAAAGAGGCGACAAAGGCGCGCAAGTGGTCAAACGGGCCTGTGGACATACCAGTTACCTTGAAGAAGCGGCGCAACCCTGCCAAGTTGATACTCAAAGGCGGAACATTCCAAGAGCTGAAATATCCAGCTACAAATGTTGTCATGGGACTTGACCTGCAGCGGTTCGACTGGTGTCCTCCATACGGGAAAGGCAAATATGATGATTTGCAGATCAAATATGATTTCTGGCGTTCCCCGACAAACTGGTTTCAGGTTTACTCGCATCTTGACATCACGATGACTAACTGCCTTGACGGCGTGTATCTTGTGCCGACAGACGATTTCAGCAAGATGAATCGATGCTATGGCGCAGATACGAATGCGGTTTATCTGAAAGCACTTGAATATGTTTACGACCGCAAGACCGGCAATGTTGAGCGAGATGTTGAAATGCCCAGAGACAAGTACATGGTTTATAGGACGCGAACGAAGGTCAATGACAAGGGCGAACTCGTATCGGCCAATTACGGTTTGATTTTCGAGAAGTCGGAATATGGCATAAAGCTTAACATGCGCACGGCATTTAATCCAAAGCCAAACGACACCAACCTTGAATGCGAGGGTGGTTGGCGGTGAGTGTTTTGCCGCCGAGCATTCAGAATCCGCCGCGCAAACGCCCCTTGCCGCCGTTCGTTCTTTGGGTTGGCGTTCTCCTTGCCGATTGGTGCATCATGGCTCCCGTCTTGTTGATTGGCGCGATGATGTCCTCTGGATGGGTTGGCGGTTCTTCGCATCCTGAAAACTTTTGGCGCTTGGTGATTCCTGCGCTCGCCGTGCTGGCCATTCTTTCTGCGCTTGCGCTGTTCGCATGGCGTCATGTAAGATGGTTCTATTGGGTTGCGCTTGTCTTGCTGGCAATTGTCTCTTGGTCTAATGTTGCGGGATTGTACAAAGGGTTGTTGCATCCTACGGAAGAATGCGGCATTGGTTTTGTTCTCGCCGTGACCGGGCTGTTTCTCTGTCCGCTTTCGGCGGTACTTCTCGCCGCCCGAAAAGCGCGCTCATACTACGCGGCACTTGTGACATATCGCAGACCGACAGGAGCAGACGCCACCCAATAGACGATAGATTATACGCTGTCGCAACTCCGCCGCCGCCCATTTGGGCGGCGGTTCGCATTTCAGCCCCTCGCTTCTTCCAAACCCCACACTTTGCCGCCGGAAAAATCTGATCCGGCGGCAATAAACATCTTATGCCCTGACGCGGCGTTTCTCCGCCGCGTCAATACTCCGTTTCTCACCCAACCGAAAGGAGACCACATGCGACTAATCGCATTTCCGTAGTGGGACAAGTTGACGTCCCTCTTGCGCGGCATGGCGCGGCAGTCCGCTACCGACTATGCACAATGAAAGATCGTGCTCAATGGTGGGTTCAAGGTGCATGAAGCCGGTCTGAGCGCCTGATTGAAAGAAAAGCCCGGCACGCGGTGGCGTGGCGGGTTTTCGTGCTATGTGCGCTTTGCTCGGAAGTGGGTTTTACTTCTTCTGCATGAGCGGTTTGCCGGCGTTCCAGGCCTGGCCGACCTTGTCGCCGGAGACATAGTAGCCGCTCTGGAACTGGTCGAAGATGAGCGCATTGAGCTTTGCCGGATCGACCTTGCCGTTTTCGGACAGCACGGCTTCGTCCGCAACGACATTGGCAATCTTCCCGACGATGCAGTACATCGTCTCGGTCGATACGACCTCCGCCAGTTCGCATTCCATCGTGACGGGGAATTCGTCAATGATCGGCGCGTTGACGCGCTGTGACTTGACGGCCGTGTAGCCCGTGCGCGCGAACTTGTCGGGCGTGTTGTTGCCCGATGCAATTCCGAAGTAGTCTGCGACATCCATGTGCGCCTTGTCTGCGATGGCGACGGTGAACGCCTTTGTCTCAAGGATGTTCTTCGTCGTCTTGTGTCCCTCGCTGATGAAGAGCGCGATCTTGTCCATGTCGCAGATCATGCCCCACGCCGCGTTCATCGCGTTGACTTTGCCGTCCTTGTCGTACGCGGCGACGATGAGTACCGGCATCGGATAGACAGCGGGGACTACGCCCAAATCCTTCTTTGCCATTTCGAGGTTCCTTACTTTTCCACCGTGTTCGAGTTCTGGTTGTACGCCTTGGCGACGCATTTCCATTCGCCGTCGATCTTCAGGAGAAGAAGGACGTCCGTGAAGTCGATCTTGCCACCCCAGCCCTCTTCGAGGACGCGCACGACCGCAAGCGTCTCCTCAAGCTCCAGCACGTCGATCCGCGTCTTGAAGTTCTCGCCCGCGCCGACGGTATCGACGTTGCGGTAGAACTGCTCGATGCTGCCGCGCTCGAATTTGCCGTTGAGGAAGCCGAACAGGCAGGCGTCCGCCGTGAACAGCTCCTTGGCGTATTTGCTGTCGCCCTCCGCGACGCTGCGCGTGAATTTCGATGCGGCCTCGACGACCGCGTTGTAGTCTGCGATGTTTGATCTCATCTTTGTTTCCTTTTCGCTGTTTGTTGCCTTGTTTGCGGGCAGGTCAATCCTACCCTTGCGGAACGACGCGGATTATACTATACTATCCGCCACAAGCGCAAGAATGCACTTTTTAGTATCATACTAACCAAAAGTAAAGTAAGGCTGGAAAATGACAAAGAGCGAGGCGAAGAAACTGCACTGCACGGTGGAGGCGGCGATCGCCGTCATCGGCGGGAAGTACAAGGCCATCATCATCTGGTGGCTGAACGAGAAAGGCGTGATGCGCTACAGCGAGATCCAACGCAGGGTGCCGCAGGCGACTGCCAAGATGCTGAGCCAGCAACTCCGCGAGATGGAGGCGGATGGCATCATTTCCCGCAAGGTCTATCCCGTCGTTCCGCCCAAGACTGAATACGCCTTGACCGACCTCGGGAAGGCGACCGTGCCGATCGTCCACGCGATGGACAAGTGGGGTGCCGATTTCTTCACCCAGCTCGGAGTGCCCATCCCCTGCGACGAGGAATAACCGAATGACGACTTGCCACAAAATGAACAGAAGGAAATTCGCCGTAGCAGAGAGGATTGTCACATGGAGCATGTATTGATCATAGAGGATGATGAACGAACAGCGACATTTGTAGTCGGAGCCCTGCAGCAGTCCGGATTTGCAACTACTCACTGCCGTGATGGCGAGGAAGGCTTGTCGGCGCTGCTCCACAACGCCTACGATGCTGCCGTGGTCGATGTGATGTTGCCGAAGCGCGATGGGCTGTCCATCATTCGCGAGGCAAGAGCGGCTGGGCGAAAGCAGCCGATGTTGATATTGTCTGCGCGTGGATCCGTTGACGCAAAAGTCCAAGGCCTAGAAGGCGGTGCGGACGACTACCTCGCCAAACCGTTTTCGATTGTGGAATTGATAGCGAGGATTCAGGCATTGATGAGGCGAGCACGGGACCAGGAGCAGACGCTTGAGCTGCGTTACGACGACCTTGTGATGGATCTGGCTTCGCACAAGGTGACTCGCGCCGGAGAGCCCGTAGATCTGCAGCCGCTCGAATACAAGCTTCTCGAGTACCTGATGCGAAACAGGGGACGAATCGTATCACGAAACATGATTCTCGAGCGCGTATGGGGTTACAGTTTCGATCCGCGCACGAACGTCGTGGAGTCCCGCATATCGCGGCTGCGCGAGAAGATAAACAGGCCCGAGGGACACCAACTGATCAAGACTGTGCGGGGGTTCGGCTATGCGCTCGACTGAATCCGCGCGCCTTAAGCCGATGTGGCTGCGCATCGCGTGGGGATACTGGCTGTCCTTCGGCGTGATATTCGTTGTCTCGGCTGCATTCGTGTTCATCGCGATACTCCGCCACCACGTGCTCGCATACCACGAGAATCTCAAGCTTATCTCGGGCGATCTGGCGGCGGAGTATGTTGAAGCGGGATGCGACATCAAAAAGACGGCAAAGGACTTTCGCGAGACGGTCGAGCAGCACGGCCGCGGCAATGTCTTTCTCCTCCTCACCGATCCGAAAGGCGGCGTCGTCCTGGTTGAATCGACCAATCCGGACGTCGTGGAGGAGATGCGTCAAGGCGTGCTCTCCTCCGACAGGACATACAGGATTGCCGCGACTGGCGGCAGCGGCGGTGGGGATTCGATTGCGGTGCGGGTCCGCAAGACGGTCCTGCCGGACGGAAACATCCTTTCCGTCGGCGACAACGTGACGAACGATGAGCGGCATGCTCGATGGGTGTTGGCCGTTCTTCTTGCGACGAGCGTTCTCATTCTTGTCGTCGGCGGAATCGTTGGCGTCATGCTGGCGCGGCGTTTTGCCGCGCCTCTCGGCCTCATGGCGAAAGCGGCGCGACGCATAGAGCGCGGAGACTATTCCGAGCGGATATCCGACACGTCTGAAAGCTTCGAGATCGCCGAACTTGAGGGCGCGTTCAACACGATGTCCGGAGAAATCGAAAAGACGCTGACGGAGCTGAGGGTCCTCACCGAGAACATGGCGCACGACCTGCGGACTCCCCTGACGCGGCTGAAGGCAGCCGCAGAGCTGCATGCGATGGGCGTTGATTCCGCCGGAAATCTCGCGGAGAACGTGATGGAAGAGATCGACGCCATGCTCGCCATGATCAACATGATGCTGGAGATATCCCAGACGGAATACGGCGCAGCTAGGGCGCCAACGGAGGAGCTCGACCTCGTCCCTTTCTTCGGTGAAATGCTCGAACTCTACTCCGCGCTCGCCGATGACAGGGGGATAACCCTCTCCGCGCAGCTGCCGTCCGGTCCGGTGCGGTTCCGCGGACACAAGGGCAGGTTGCAGCAGATGGTGGGAAATCTTTTAGACAACGCCGTCAAGTTCACACCCGGCGGAGGACATGTTGTCGTGCGGCTGACGTCGGCACCAATCGTGATTGAAGTGGAGAATTCCGGACCCGGCATCAAGGCGAAGGACATTCCGCACGTGTTCAAGAGGTTCTGGCGTGCCGATTCCAGCCGCTCCCTTCAGGGGAACGGACTCGGTCTCGCTCTCGTGAAGGCGATTGCGGAATCGTACGGCGGCAATGTGTCATGTACCTCCATCCCCGGCAAGACGACAACGTTCAGGATCGTACTGAAGTAACATTCTCCGTATACATTGCCAAATGGTAATGTGGCGGTAATCTTCTGCCCATATTTGGATACTACAATATGCGGCATGAAAAAAAGATTCAGAGTTTTCTGTATTGTCCTGCTGTCGGCGTTCGCGGTTCGCATTGCGCTGATGGCGACGATGCCGGTTTTCGAACCAAGCGAAGCCCGTTATGCGGCCATTTCAGCCAACATGGCCCGGACAGGTGATTTTCTTACCCCAAAGTTCACGTATTTGGGGACATACCAGCCGTTCAAGGGCAAGCCGCCGCTCGTGTTTCAGTGCGGTGGAGCGTTCTGCCGATTGTTGGGAGTTTGTGAATTTGCCGTCCGCTTGGCGCCATTCCTCTCGTTTGTGCTACTTCTGTTCATTTTGTACCAATCCGTGGAGTCGTTGGAGGGCATCGCTTCGGCCTGGCTGGCAACAGGGATTTGCGCGACGAGTGTGGCGATGTATGCCGCAGCGGGCATGTGCATGACGGACGTGCCGTTGACATGCTGTGCCGCCGGCGCTTTGCTTCTCTATGCGCGCAGCCGGGAAAATCCATGTTTCCGGGATGCTGTGACCATCGGTCTTCTGTTGGGTTGCGGAATGCTGGTCAAGGGGCCGGTGGCAATCGTCCTTTTCGGTCTTCCGGTCGTTGTCGACGCCATTATCAACCGCAACTGGCGCTTTGCGTTCAAGACGGTATGGCTGTGGAGTTTGCCGGTGTTCCTGCTGGTCGCCGCACCGTGGTTCATTCTCATGCAGCGTGAACATCAGGATTTCCTGCGCTATTTCTTCCTGAATGAGAATCTGCTCCGTTTTCTTGTTCGCGACTACGGCGATCGGTATGGAGCCGGGCGGGAGACATTCCGGGGAATGGCTGCCGTATGGACGTTCGTGGTTGCCCTGCCGTGGGCCATTTTGCCCGTCCACGACGTCCTGAAGAGAAGATGGGGTCTTTTTGACAGGCGAAACTTCTTCTTCGTTTCGATGCTTTCCATCACAGCGTTCTGGTGCCTGACGAGCCGCGTCCCGATCGCCTATCTGTTGCCCATCGTTCCGCTCTTTGCCGCTTGGATTGCCTCTTCGCGCAGCGCGCATCTCCGGCTCTGGAGAATGTTGCCTTTTGCCGCCATCGCCGCATCCGTTCTAACCGGTGCGGTGATGCTGTACACCTGGGTTTTGACGGACAAAATGCTCGGAACGGAAGCGCCCAGACGCATAAGCAAGCGATGCTTTGCATACGAATTCTACCACGGCCCCTGGGGCGAAGGGGCACCAAAATGAAGACGCTCTCGCTTGTCATCCCCTGCCACAACGAATTCAATAGGCTGCGTCCGGATGCATTCCTCGAAGCGACGGAGCGATGGCCGTGGCTTTCGTTCTGCTTCATCGACGACGGTTCGACCGATGCCACGGCCGAACGTCTTGCGTGGTTGTCGAATGCATCTCCCTCCATTTACGCAATCTACCTTCAGGAAAATCTCGGAAAGGCCGAGGCCGTCCGTACCGGGATTCGGCATCTGTGCGAACTCTCCCATCCCGATCTCGTCGGCTTCTGGGATGCCGACCTTGCGACGTCTCTTTATGAAATACCTCGTTTTGTCCAACGTTTCGAAACGGGCGAAAAGGTGAAAGCCGTCATCGGTTCGCGATGGCCGCACCTTGGAGCCGACGTACAGCGTTCGCCGGGACGGGGCATTGCCAGCATCGCGTTCAAGATGGCGGTCCGCCGCATTCTGAAGGTGCCAGTGTGGGATACGCAATGTGGTGCAAAGATCTTTTCGCGCGAGGTCGCCGACGAAATATTCGCAACCCCGTTCAGCACGCGCTGGATCTTCGACATCGAGATACTGTCCAGGTTTGGCAACGACAGGTTGCGGACGCAAGTGCAGGAGCTTCCCGTTTCATCATGGCGAGACGTTCCTGGATCAAAAATTGGAATCGGGGCATCGGTCACGATATTGCGCGAACTCTGGATTCTTGCAAAGGCACTGAGGAAAGTGGAAGTCTCAAAATGAATCAGGCGATTTCGATTTTGGTAATGGTCGGCGGCGGGCTGGGTACGTTCCTGCTGGGCATGAAGCATCTTTCGGAAGGATTGCAGGCCGTCAGCGGATCGGGCCTCAGGCGCTTCATGTCACTTGCGACGACACACCGCTTGGCGGGAGTGGGCACGGGCGTCATTTCGACCGTTATTGTCCAGTCGTCCTCGATCATCACGGTCATGGTAGTCGGATTCGTATCGTCCGGGCTCATGAACCTGTCGCAGGCGATCAATGTCATCATCGGCTCGAACATCGGAACCACGGCCACGGCATGGCTGATCGCCTTTGCGCCGGACGTGAAGATGCTCGGATTGTGCGTCGTTCTCGTCGGGGCGGCATTATACTTCTTCCAGCGCAACGAGCGGCTTCACAATCTCGGTCTCGCCTTCATGGGGCTAGGCTGCATCTTCATGGGGCTCTACTGGATGAAAGAGGGAATGGAGCCTGTCCGATCAATGCCGGAGGTGGTTGACGCGTTCAGGTCCCTTGACGCGACGACGGCGTGGGGACTTGCAAAATGCGTTCTTGTCTCGCTCGCCTTCACCGCAGTGGTTCAGTCCTCGGCGGCGACGACCGCGATTGCAATGACGCTCGCACAGCAGGGACTGCTGAGTTTCGAGGCGGCCGCCGCAACCGTGTTCGGGATGAACATCGGAACGACGATGACCGCGTGGCTCGCCGCGTTCAACGGCTCGGCAGCGGCGCGGCAGACGGCACTTGCGCACACGCTCTTCAACGTCGTGGGCACGATCCTGCTGATTCCGTTCTTCGTCCCCGCGATTCTTCCGCTTGCGACGTCATTCTTCCCCCACTACGCGGACGCCGTGACGACGAACGGCGTGACGACGTACCCGCACATGGCCGCGCCCATGGCGGCGGTCCATACGATCTTCAACGTCATAACGACGTTGTTCTTCCTGCCGTTCACGCGACAGTTCGCGCGTTTCGTCTCCCGCGTCATAAAGGCCCCGCCCGCCGAAAAACCGCATTTGAGCGCGTTGAAGATGTCCTCGTACATCTCACCCGTCATCGCCTGCGACCAGGCGCTTCTTGAAGTCGGGTTCATGCGGGACAGCGGCCTTGAACTCCTGGCTGGGCTCAAAGGCGTGTTGGCGGGGACGGCAACCGATTCCGCCGAAGAGCACATCTTGCATCGCGAGGAGGTTTTGGACAATGTCCAGCGCGAGATCACGGAATTTCTCGGCAAAATCATGGTTAAGCGCGCACCGACCGAGGTGTCCGACAGGATCGGGCGGCTTCTGCGACTTTCGGACGAACTGGAGTCTGTCTCGGACGAGGCGGCAGCGATCCTGAAAGCGACGCGGCGGCTTAGGAAAGGCGGACAGAACTTCTCTGAACAGTCTTGCCAAACATTGCTGGGCATTCATGAGATCGTTTTCAGCCTTGCGGAAACGGTGTCGGGGCTCATCAAGTCTCCGCGTCCGAGGTTTGACCTCGCCGCGCTTCAGGCGAATTCGCACGACATCGGCGGACGCATCCACGACGCCAGACGGAACCAGCTGGATCGCGTCGGCCCAGACGACCCGGATTCGCCGGTGCGCGTTCTCGCCGAACTTGACATCCTGAACGCATACGAACGCATCCGGTCCTGCTACATCAACATGGCCGAAACCTTGGCCGGCCGCAAATGAACCTTTTGCGTTGAATCTGCATTCTTTTCTTATTGAGGGCATAGTACGCCCCGACGAGAAATGGAAGTCTGGCAGGAAATTGCGAAAAACGCCGAACGTGGCGCGGAAAGGCTTGTCGCCGAGTATGGCGACAGGCTTTATGCTGCTGCCACGCTTCTGTGCCGCAATGACGGCGATGCCGAAGAATTGGTGTTCAGGACGCTTGCCCAGGCGGTAAGCAAAATCAAGCAATTCAAGCCGTCTGGCGATTTCTTCAGCTGGCTTTACACGATCCTTCTTAACTTCCACAGGATGGAGATTCGCAAGAACAAGCCCGACATCGTGCTTGTCGGTTCGCCGCAAGATTTACCGCAGATGCCTATTGGGAAAAGGGAAAACAATCCAGCAGCAGACGAGATGAGGGAGATAGTCAGCCGTCTCCCGCCGCAGATTCGCGAGACCATCATCCTCAAATACTTTTCAGGAATGTCCATAGACGAGATTGCAGACATGCTTGGCATTCCGCCTGGAACGGTCAAATCGAGGCTTTTCAACGCAAAGAGGATTCTTGCGGATGAATTCAGGAAAACTAAACAGAAAGGACATGGCAATGAATGACAAAGAGTTTGACGAGATACTTGCCGAAAGATTCATGGCATACGAGTCGCGGGTCCGTCTTCCAGACGAATTTAAGAGCAGGTTTATCGGTGCGATGCGCAGAAAGCGCGCGGTGCGCCAGTTTTGGACTGTCGGGCTGATTTGCGCCACGGCAGTTGCGAGCGCCGTAATCGTCAACCTCGGCAGAGACAATAATGTTCGCAAAGAAACCCGACCGGCTTTGATAGCCAGCAGTTCGACGACGAACAAAACTGCCGAAGTGTCTTGCTGGATGCTCCTTGGATATCTGAAGGAATGCTTCAGCCGCACAAAGACATCGCGTCGCAAGGAAGAGGAGTAAGACAATGATAGGTCAAGGCATCGTACTGATGGTGGCAGGGATGGTAATCGTATACGCATTCCTGTACCTGCTGATAGTCGTATCCCATTATTCGAGCCGGCTTGTTTCCCGCTTTGATTACCTGGTGGCCGACTGCGAGCCGAAAAAGCAGAACAGGAAACAAAAATCATCCGCTGTTGCGCAGAGTGACGCGGCTCCGCCAAAGGGCTCAACTCCTGTGACTGCACCGGTTCCGGGGTCTGTGCTTCGCATATCCGTCTCTGAAGGACAGACCGTGGCAAAGGACGACGAGATTCTTGTCCTTGACGTGATGAAAATGGAAACACCAATAACCGCCCCATGTGCAGGACGAGTCTCGATACGTGTAGCCGTAATGGACAAGGTTTCAACCGGCGATACGCTTGCAACAATAGGGTAAAAGGGAATGTATTGAAAATGAAGAAGATTCTTTGCGTATTGTTTTTCGCCACAGCTTCATTGGCTGCAAAGGCAGACGGCGACTGGATGTCCATGCTCGGCAAGACTCTTGAGCTTGCCGGGGAGACTGGAATCACAGGGTTCGCGAAGCGAGAGGCACCGGCCTACATCACTGGAAACTTCGCAGAAACGGAACGCCCAGAAAGGAAAGCCCGCTCTGCCAACAGAAACGGCTACTACGACGCTGAATGCAAGTGGCACGGCGGCTATTTTGATGACAATGGAATGTTTGTGGAGGGGCATGAAGTCCATACGCTTTTCGGCATGCCGTATGGATTTGGGCAGATGATCATGATACCCGTCTGCCTTGTGCTTATGTATCTTGCCATCGTCAAGGGATTTGAACCGCTGCTCTTGCTGCCCATCGGATTCGGCGGGCTTCTGGCCAATTGTCCGCTTTCCGGCATCACCGCCCCGGCGATGATGCACGACGGCGTGATATCATTTCTTGCAAGCGGTATTCCCGTCATGTCGGGAGGCGTTGTGGAGCCTGGAGGATTTCTCCATTACTTCTTCCGATTCGGAATCGACACGGGTGTGTTTCCCATCATGATTTTTATGGGCGTGGGAGCTATGACAGACTTCGGACCGCTGATTGCCAATCCGAAGTCCGCGCTGCTTGGCGGCGCGGCGCAGCTCGGCATCTTCTTCGCATTGTTCGGCGCACTTGGCCTTTCGTCAATGTTCACAGACCTTGGCTTCGGAATAAAGGAGGCGAGTGCGATTGGCATCATCGGAGGCGCGGACGGCCCGACTGCGATTTGGCTTACCTCGCGCCTTGCGCCCGACCTCCTCGGCGCCATCGCAGTCGCAGCGTATTCGTACATGGCGCTCGTTCCCATCATCCAGCCGCCGATCATGAAAGCGCTTACAACAAAAGAAGAGCGCCTCATCAAGATGCCGCAGCTGCGCAACGTCACGAAGATCGAGAAAGTGGCGTTTCCGCTGATCGTGCTTCTTCTCTGCGCGATTTTGCTGCCTTCCGCCGTTCCGCTTATCGGAGCGCTCATGCTCGGAAACCTTGCGAAGGAGGTGGGAACGTCCGTGAGCCGAATCGCGGACACGATGTCAAACGCGCTCATAAACATCGTAACCATCATGCTTGGGCTCTCCGTCGGCTCGAAGCTGGCGTGCGAGAAATTCCTCTCTGGCCAGACTCTCGCAATCCTCGCGCTCGGACTCTGCGCGTTCTGCGTAGGCACGGCCGGGGGCGTTCTTATGGCCAAGCTGATGAATGTCTTTTCAAAGGAGAAGGTCAATCCTCTCATCGGCTCGGCCGGAGTTTCTGCCGTGCCGATGGCCGCGCGTGTATCCAACAAAGTCGCGCTTGAGGAAGACCCGACAAACTTCATCCTCATGCAGGCGATGGGGCCGAACGTCTCGGGTGTAATCGGCTCCGCAGTTGTTGCGGGCGTACTCTACACACTCTGCAGGTAATATCATGTCTATCGCCATGATCGCGTCAGCGGTTGTCGAGGATCTGCCGCTGACAGAAAAGATGACACTCCTCGCCCTACAGATAGGACTTGTTCTCTTTGCTGCAAAATTGGGTGGTATGCTGGCAGCAAAGATGAAGCTGCCGAGCGTACTCGGCGAACTTGCAGCCGGCATTGTCATTGGCCCCTGGGCCTTGGGCGGAATAGGCTTCGGTACTGGTCTCTTTCAGTATGGGTTGTTCAGAGGCGCGGAATTGCGTGCCATTGCTGCCGCAACGGGGAATGCGTCCTTTGCCGTGTCACCGGAACTGTATGGCCTTTGTACCATAGCAAGCGTTGTACTCCTGTTCTTGAGCGGGATCGAGACAAACCTCAAGATGTTCCTTCGGTTCGCCTTCGCCGGCTCTCTTGTGGGCATCGGAGGGGTGGTTGCAAGTTTTATTCTCGGAGACGTCTGCGCAGTGTACTTGCTGCCGAATTTTCTCCCAGATACGTTCGGGTATCTTGCCCGTATGACAACATGGCAGGCTATTCTTTCTCCTGCCGCTATGTTCATGGGCATTATGTCCACTGCGACATCGGTCGGCATTACCGCCCGCATATTGTCCGAACGTCACAAGATGGACTGTGAGGAGGGCGTAACGATAATGGCCGGAGCGGTGATTGACGATGTGCTTGGAATCATCGTTCTTGCGATTGGCATGGGCATCATCACCGCCAACGGTGCCTCATCCGGGGGATCGGTTAATTGGAAAGGCATTGGGATTGTTGCGCTTAATGCGTTTGCCGTCTGGCTTGGAGGTACGATTCTGGGTGTCGCGCTGGCTCGGCGAATCTCATGGCTGCTGAAGTTGTTTCGCAGCCCTGTTGCCATCGCTACTCTGGCCTTCGGCATGTCGTTGGTAATTGCAGGTCTTTTCGAGTCTCTTGGTCTTACGCTGATTATCGGGGCATACGTGATGGGCCTCGCGCTTTCGCGCACAGACCTCAAGCACCTGATTCAAGAGAATCTGCAAAGCGTTTATACGTTCCTCGTTCCTGTATTTTTCTGTGTGATGGGCATGATGGTCGACGTTTCGGCGCTTTGTTCAAAACCGGTGCTGATGTTTGGCGCTGTTTATACGGCGCTCGCAATCGCTGCCAAAGTCATAGGGTGCGCTGTTCCATCGCTATTTTGCGGATTTACGCCTATAGGAGCCTTGCGAGTCGGCGCTGGGATGATCCCACGTGGAGAAGTGGCACTGATCATCGCCGGAATTGGCGTCTCGACAATGGTGGACGGCAAGCCGATCTTGTCGCAGGAAGTCTTCGGCATCGGCATCATGATGACGCTTGCCACGACCATTGTTGCACCCCCATTCCTGGTTGCTTTATTTGACGTGAAACGGACAGGAGTGCGTGGGCAAACTCGCAAATCAATGTCGGGATCAAGACCATTCAGTTTTGTACTTCCGTCGGAATCGGTTGCACAGCTGATGCTTGACCAATTGGTTAGGGTTTTCCGTGAGGAGGGATTTTATACGTTTCTTTTGAACGCCGATGAAAACATATGGTCTATGGCGATGGACAATATGGAACTGTCCGTCCGTCGAAACGGGGTCAAAATCTGTTTTGAATGTACACCAGAAGAAGAAAGCCTTGTGATGGAGGCATGGCTTGATGTCGTGAGCGACATGCGCTCAATGGCACACGACCTTTCCCGCCCCGTCCGACAGGACGAAATTGGAGCATTCGTGACCAGCAGAGTTGACCGCAACGACCGCTCAATAGGCGGTCTCAGGAGACAGTTGCAGGATTATGTCATGCTCCCAACCTTGTCGGCTTCCACTAAGTCGGAGGCCATAGAAACGATTGTCGATGCGATTGTCTCCGCCCGTCCAGGAAGCATCAAAGACGTTGTCGAGGTCAAAAGGACGATAATTGCCAAAGAACAGTCCATGAGCAGCGGACTAGATCGCGGCATTGCAATGCCGCACTGCAGGACTGAATATGTATCGCGAATAGTCGGAGCGGTAGCAATAGTCTCCGAAAGACAAGATGGCAATTTCGGAATCTCTGACTATGAAACGTTTGATCATTCACCAGTTCGGGTCATTGTCCTTACGATAGCACCATCAGGGACACAAACACCGTACCTTCGGCTCATGGCGTCCCTCATTCGTTCGCTTCATGCGCCAGGCGGTTACGAACGCCTTTTGTCGTGTACGACAGCAGAGGCGATGTCTGATTTCTTCAGGAAAACCAAATAACGAAAGGAATAAAAATTCATGGCTACAAAAATCATTATCATAGTTGCAGGCTCTATAGCAGCGGTCGTCGCGATGTTCATCCTTGGAAAGATGGCGGACGGCAAGGACACCAAGACCGACAATCAACCTGAACAGAAGAACTAAGGATGCCTCTGCGATGGAGTCGTGGCTGATAGTTGCACTTGTTGCAATTATCGTTGTCGGACCGAAGAATCTGCCCAAGACGATGCGAAGCATTGCGCGCATGATGGGCAAGCTTCAACGGGCGTCAAACGAATTCAAACGTCAAATATTGTCGCTTGACCAGGAAGTTGAGCGGGCGGCGAGCGATTTCGCATCGGAATCGCCAAGTGTTGAGCACGGAAAATCGTCTATTGGAATCGAGTCCTCAAATAGTGAAAGGAGCTGACATATGCGTCCTGGCGTGTGGCAAGTGCTGATATGTATCGCTGTAGTTGCGCTGCTTTTTGGAGCCAATAAGATTCCGGAGCTGGCGAGAAACATTGGCAAGGCCAAGGGCGAGTTCAAGAAAGGTCTCGCAGAGGGATTGAAAGAAGATACAAGGGAATCTGAAAGCTAAACCATGTACGCAGATATCCCACTTTGGCTTTCGCTTTTGTTCCTTGTAGGCGGTCTGTGCGTGCTTGCATGGTCAAGTGATGTGTTCGTTGAGGGTGCCGAGGCGGTCTCGATTGCGCTGGGCGTCTCGCCGTTCATCGTCGGGATGGTGATCGTCGGCTTTGGCACCTCCGCCCCCGAACTCGCCGTTTCCGCGCTGTCCGGCATGGCGGGACACTCCAACCTCTCGCTTGGCAACGCCTACGGTTCAAACATCTTCAACATTGCCGCCATTCTCGGTGTCGCCGTGCTGATAAGCCCCATTACGGTTCGCCCCGTCATCTCATTCGCGGCAGTCCCCATCCTGCTGATCGCCTCCGTTGCATCCTGTATGTTCGCCTGTCTTGGTGGTGGATTCTCGCGCATGGACGGACTGTTGTGTCTCGCGCTTTTCGGTGTTCTTCTCCCTGCATACTGCTACATCGACAGGAAAGGGAAAGGCAATGTTGATGTCGGCGGCATTGCTTTTCCCTCTTCTGCCGATGAAGCTCCTTCATGTCGCCATCCCTGTCTTGCGCTTGTAGGCGGTCTTACGTTGCTCGTCGCGTCGTCGCACATTCTCGTTTGGGGCGCGGTTGGGCTTGCTCGCTCGTTTGGCGTCTCGGAATTGCTGATCGGGCTTACCGTCATCGCGGCGGGAACTTCACTGCCCGAGCTTGCATCCGCCATTGCCTCTGCCCGTCGCGGACAGAACGAGCTGACGCTCGGCAACATAATCGGCTCAAACTTCTTCAACTCGCTTGCAGTTGTCGGAACAAGCGGGGCGATATCGCCATTCAGGGATGTTTCGCCGCTTGTCTTCACGCGAGACCTGCCCGTCATGGTCCTCCTCACGCTTTCCATCGGGATCTTTGGATTCAACATCAGGGATCCACGCTCATCAGGTACTATCTCCCGTCCCTGTGGAATCATCTGGCTTGCCGCATTCCTTGCTTATCTGATTCTCCTCATCCTGCAAGAAGCAGTATGACTCAGATAAAATTCCGCTTACATCGGTCGGCGGGAATTTGGTAGAATATCACCCAAACGCGGCTTCGGCGGGCCGTGAACCGCCCCATTCGCCGGACTTGTCCGGTACGAAAAAACATGAATGAAAGAGTTGATCGCCGCGGCGTGCGCTTGCATGGCCGCGATTGGTTTCGCGCAGGGACGCCCTGCGCCGGTTGTCAGCGTTGAAAATCCGGTAGAGGTTAAGGAAGGCGAGCCGAAGAGCTATGTCGGCGTGCTGAAGGCGTCCGAGCGAGTCTCGGTGACGGCCCAGGTCGCCGGCAAGATATGGAAGCAGAACTTCCGAGAGGGCGGACGCGTTGAAAAAGGACAGACGCTCTTCGAGATTGAAGACACCGTCTTCAAGGCCAACCTCGCGACCGCGAAGGCCAACTTGAAGCGTCTTGAAGCGCAGCTCGCCCTTGCCGAGAAGGAGGTCGTGCGGTATAAAAAGGCGCTTGAGAAGAAAGGCGTTTCCGAAAACGACTACGACCGCGCCGTCAACTCCCGCGACGTGACGCTCGCCGACATCGAGACGGCGAAGGCGCGAATCGCCCTCGCTGAGAACGACATGGTGTATACGAAAGTCCTGTCGCCGATCTCAGGGACCGTCGGCGAGACGAAGATCCGTGTCGGCAACAACGTGAGCCCCCAGACGGGCGAGCTCGTGTCGATCGTGCAGTCCGATCCGATCGACATCCAGTTCGCGCTTTCCGAAAGCGACTTCTACCGCTCGTTCGACGGACGGACGCTGAGGGGAAACGTACGACTCGAAGTGCGGCGCGCGGACGGCGAGGCGGTCGACCGGAAAATCTCCGTGGACTTCGTCGACAACCAGGTTGACCATGCGACGGACACGATCATGGTGCAGCTCGTGGCGGACAACGCGGACGGCATGCTTGTTCCCGGCGGGTACGCCAAAGTTCTCCTCACCGAGAAGTTCGAGCCCGCGAAAATCGCGGTCAAGGTGAGCGCCGTCATGTTCGAGGGCGAGAAGAGGTTCGTCTATGTCGTGGGCGACGACGACGTTGCGGAACGCCGCGAGATAAAGACGGGCGTGCAGATCGGCGACCTCCAGCTCGTCGAGTCGGGGCTTTCGGCGGACGAGCGCGTCGTCGTCACCGGGATCCACAAGGTCATCGCCGGACAGGCCGTCGTCGCGAGATAGGACATCGACATGTTCTCCTCGATATTCATCAAGCGGCCGATTCTAGCGACCGTGATCTCGCTCGTCCTCGTGCTGGCGGGCGCAATAAGCGTTAAGTTCTTGCCTGTCGCCGAGTATCCGCTCGTCTCGCCGCCGACCGTGCTCGTGATTGCGCACTACCCTGGCGCGTCGTCCCAGACGATCGCCGAAACCGTTGCCGCGCCGATCGAGGCGCAGATCAACTCCGTCGAGAACCTCATCTACTATAGCTCGACATGCGGAAACGACGGAACGTACGAACTCAACGTCACATTTGAGCCAGGGTCGGACGAGGACATGACGCTCGTCAACGTCAACAATGCCATCAAGCTGGCCGAGCATTCGCTGCCGAACGAGGTGGTGCAGAACGGACTCATCGTCGTGAAGCGCTCGCCCGATATCCTCTCAGTGATTTCCGTGAGGTCGTCGCGCCATTCGCTCCTCGATATCTCCAACTGGACCGATATCCACATCCTCGACGCAATCCAGCGAATCGAAGGCGTCGGCCAGGCCGTCATCTTCGGCGAGATGAAGTACTCGATGCGCGTGTGGCTCGATCCCGAGAAGATGCGCTCGATGGGCATCTCCCCCGGAGAGGTGCGCGCAGCCATCGCCTCGCAGAACGTGCAGGCGGCGACCGGCGCGATCGGCACGGAGTATTCCGGCAACCTCATGCAGTTCAAGGTAGACGCGAAAGGGCGCCTCACGGAGCCGGCCGAATACGAGAAGATCGTCGTGCGCGCATCGGCGGACGGACTCCGTCAGGTGCGGCTCGGCGACATTGCGCGCGTCGA
This sequence comes from Kiritimatiellia bacterium, assembly GCA_017405115.1. The sequence goes on along the minus strand of JAFRBA010000129.1, from coordinate 14,729 downwards.
GCTCGGCTCCGAGACGTACGAGGGCGTCGGACGCTATCAGGGCGAGCCGTCCATCGCGCTTGCGATCTTCAAGCTCAACCATGGCAACGCGCTTGAGATACAGAAGAACATCAAGGCGACGATGGAGGAGATCGAGAAGACGATGCCGGACGGAATGCACTGGGAGTTCGCCTACGACACGACGCGCTTCGTGAACGCGTCGATGAAGGAGATCGTCGAGACGCTCCTGCTCACGTTCATCCTCGTCGTCGTGATCACGTGGCTCTTCCTCCAGAGCTGGCGCGCGACGATCATCCCCGCAGTCGCAATCCCCGTTTCCCTGATCGGCACGTTCCTCTTCATGCATGTGATCGGCATGTCGATCAACACGCTCACGATGTTCGCGCTCATTCTCGTGATCGGTTCCGTCGTGGACGACGCGATCTGCGTCACCGAGTCGTGCGTGCGCATGATCGTCGAGGAGCACAAGAAGCCGCTCCAGGCGGCCTTCGACACGATGAAGCAGATAACGGGGGCGCTCATCGCGACGACGCTCGTCGTGCTCGCGGTGTACGCGCCGATCGCCTTCGCCGGAGGCATGGTCGGCACGATCTACCTGCAGTTCTCCGTCACGATGTGCGTGGCGCTCTGCCTTTCGGCACTCTGCGCGCTCACGCTTTCGCCGGCCGTCGCCGCACTCATCCTCAAGGAGCCGAAGGAACCGACTGGCTTCATGAAGGTGGTGACTGCTCCGCTCGCGGCGTTCGACTGGGGCATCCGCTGGCTTCGACGCGTGTACGAGCGCGTCTCGGGATTCCTCATCCGTTGGATGTGGCTGACGCTCGTCGCCTTCGCCGCGATCGTCGCGTTTGACGTGTGGGTGTTCACGCGCGTTCCGGGCGGATTCCTCCCCGAGGAGGACAAGGGCACGGTGATCGCCGAGGTGGCGCTCCCGCCGGGCGCGTCGCTCGCCCGCACCGAGAAGGTGCTCGCCGAAGTCGGCGCGGCGCTCGGAAAGATCCCCGGCGTCGCGACGATCCTCGAAGTGCCGCACCACTCGCTGACGTCCGGCACGGGCGAGAACGTCGGCATGGTCATCATGGAGCTCGAGGACTGGTCGAAGCGCCGTGGCCCGGGGCTTGACATCAAGTCGGTACAGAATCAGGCGATGGCCGTCGGTTCGCAGTTCCCGGACGCGCAGGTGCTCGCGCTCGTCCCGCCTCCGATCCAGGGGCTCGGCGACTCCGGCGGCGTGACGTTCGCGCTCCAAGCCGTCTCCGGGCAGAGCTTCCGCGAGCTTTCGGAGGCGGCGAACAGGCTTGTCCGGCGTATCATGCAGAGCGGCAAGGCGATGTACGCGTTCACTTCCTTCGACTGTTCCACGCCGATGGTGGAGTTCAAGCTCGACCGCGCGAAGGCGGAGGCGATGGGCGTGCCTGACTCGGACGTCTTCAACACGCTCCAGGCACAGCTCGGCTCGTTCTACGTCAACGACTTCAACAAATTCGGGAAGACGTACCAGGTCAAGATACAGGCCAAGAAGGAAGGCCGCGCCACGATGGCGTCGATCAACAGCATCTACGTGACGGGGCGGAACGGCGCGCAGATTCCGATCAGCGCGCTTGGAACCTTCGAATGGACGCTTGGCTCGCGCCAGGCGGAGAGGTTCAACATGTTCTCCTCTGCCGCGTTCACGTGCCAGGGACTTCCCGGCGTGAGCTCCGGCGAGATGATGCGCCTCTGCGAGGAACTGAAGGACGACGAACTTGGCAAGGACTACGCGCTCGCGTGGAAGGACATGTCCTACCAGGAGAAACGCAACGAGGGCGCAATAGTGTGGCTGCTGGGCCTCTCGCTCCTGATGGCCTATCTCTTCCTCGCCGCACAGTACGAATCGTGGACGGTTCCCGTCTCGGTGATTCTCTCGATTGCGACGGCGGTCGGCGGCGGGCTTGCCGCACTCAAGATCACGGGCCACGCGATGGACATCTACGGACAGCTTGGGCTCCTCATGCTCATCGGCCTCACCGCGAAGACGGCCATTCTGATGGTCGAGTTCGCGAAGCAGCGCCGCGACGAGGGGGTGGGGATTTACCGTGCGTCGGTGACGGGGCTTCGCATGCGCTTCCGCGCTGTGCTGATGACGGCGCTCTCGTTCGTGATCGGCGTGATGCCGCTCCTCTTCGCGACGGGTGCGGGCGCGGGCGCGCGCGTATCCGTCGGGACGGTGACGTTCTGGGGAATGCTTGTCGCGACGGTGGCGGGCATGCTCCTCGTTCCGCCGCTCTACGTCTGCTTCCAGCGCATCAGCGAGTTCTTCATGGGCCCGCCCCGTCCACCTGCGGAAAATTAGAGCATGTGTGCGCTTTCATTGTACATAAAACTTGACCAGAAGGAAATACAGACATGAAGAAAATCGTCATCATCACCAGCAGTCCGCGTAAAGGCGCGACAGAGGGAATGGCCGACGCCTTCCAGGCGGCGGCCGAATCCAGTGGAATCGAGATCGTCCGATTCAACGCAGCGAAGTTGAAGGTCGGCGGGTGCAGGAACTGTAACGCCTGCGGAAAGGTCGCGGGGCGCACATGCGTCTTCGACGACGACTTCACACAGGTCGCGATGGCCGTGCTGGAGGCGGACGGCATCGCGCTGGCGACGCCGCTCTACTGGTATTCCTGGCCGTGGCAGATCAAGGCGACGCTCGACCGGTTCTATTCGTTTCTCGTTGGCGGCTTCAACATGAAGGGAAAGAAGGCGGCACTCATCGCGAGCTGCGGCGAGCCTGATGCGTCGGCAATGGACGGCCTTGTGTTCTCGTTCAAGAAAACGTGTGCGATCCTCGGGATGGAGGATGTCGGACATGTCCTCATCCCCGGCCTTCACGCGCCTGACGAATACAAGAATACGGACTGCTGCACACAGGCCGCCGCGCTCGTCGAGAAATTCTGCGAAGATGATCAATAAGCGCTCTAAGGAATATGCCCGCAAAACTCGGCGTGGCACACGCAAAACTCGGCGTGACGATGGAGAAGTTGAAGCAGATAAACTCCAGGCCACCCGTAACCTTAAGACGATGAAGCTTACCAACGAGCAAATCGCGGCGGCGACTGGCCTCACCGTCGGCGAAATCGCCGCGCTTTAGCCACAATCTCAAATTGTAGAAATTGACAATGTAAGGAAAGAATCCCAAAACAGTGAAACGGTCATAGGTGGGCAATCTTATAGGGCGATATGCCAGACGGCACATAATCGTAGATTATGTTTTATGATAAGAAATCGGTATTTGTTATTTCTCGCGGACGAAGTTATACTATCAGCGTTTTCTTTTTCACCCTCCAATAGGAAACCTGAAATGAAACGTATGCTTCTGGCATTCAGCATCGCAACGATGGCCCTGACGACCACTGCCGACCACCTCATCGTCGTGAAGGTCGGCGGCAAGAGCTTTGCCGCGAAAGTCGAGGACACGGCAACCGGGCGCGCATTCATGGAGAAACTTCCGCTCACCTTGGACATGACGGAATTGAATGGCAACGAGAAATACCGCTACGGCGTCTCCCTGCCGACGGCCGCGCAGTACTTCGACAAGATCGAAGCCGGCGATCTGATGCTCTACGGCTCCAACTGTCTGGTTCTCTTCTACGGCGCAGCCGGTGGCTATTCGTACACGCGAATCGGCAAGCTGACCTCGACGGACGGACTTGCCAAGGCCGTCGGGAACGGCTCGGCGACGGTGACGTTCGAGAAGGCGACTCTCTCGGCGAACATCCGCATGGACGGTAACACGCCGCAGATTACAGCCGTGACGAATCTCCCAGCGGAGATTACAATCACGACGCTTGCCGCGAAGGATCCGTCCGCCGACAAGTCCGAATGGAAGGATTACAACTTGCTTCCAGCCGACGAGAAGCCGGCATACAGGTTTTTCAGGCTTGTGGCGAATGTCGAGAGTCACTTGCAGAACTAAACGCAAGTTCGCGGAAGTGAACGCAAGTTTAGTGCTAAACTTTTGCGATTTAACACATTCAAAAAACGGTGGATTTTTGCATATGTTCGCCCACAAGCCGAAGGAATTGTGCTATAATGCCCGATATCGAATCAAAGATGAAGATACAACTCTATCATGGCAGTCAGAACGCGGAGAATAAGCTAATGCCGAAAATGGAGCGACCCAAGCGAAGTCGAAGGGGCATTGCGAAAGCAGGAAAGCCCGTCGAGTTGTCGGGGGCGCAGGATCTTTATGCGTTTCTGTATAAGGCGTGTGACATCATTCGCGGTCCGGTGAGCCATGAGAACTTCAAGGATTACATTACTCCGCTTTTGTATTTCAAGCGCATCAGCGACGTGTGGGATGAGGAACGTGATCGCGCGTTGGAAGAATCCGGCGGAGACGAGGAATATGCGCTTTTCCCGGAACAGCACCGGTTCGTAATCCCCGAGGGCTGCCATTGGGCGGATATCCGAAAGCGGACCGAAAACCTGGGAGCGGCGATTGTCGGGGCGATGCGGCAGATAGAGCTCGCGAACCCGAATACGCTGTATGGCGTTTTGTCGATTTTCGGCACGGCGAACTGGACGGATAAGTCTATTCTCTCGGACGGACGCATCGCCGATCTTTTGAATCACTTCTCCAAGCGGCGGCTGGGGAATGGTGATTATTCGGCTGACTTGATGGGCGATGCCTACGAAATCCTGCTGAAGAAGTTTGCCGACGAGTCGAAGAAGAAGGCGGGCGAGTTCTATACACCCCGCGCCGTGGTCAAGTTGCTTGTGCGCATTCTCGATCCGCAGCCCGGCGAACGCGTCTATGATCCCGCATGCGGTTCGGGCGGCATGCTGATCGAAGCCATCCACCACATGCACAACGATACGCTGTGCTGCGGCTCGATTTACGGACAGGAGAAGAACGTCACGAATGCCGCCGTCGCGAAGATGAACCTCTTCCTGCACGGCGCGGCGGATTTTGATGTGATCCAGGGTGACACGTTGCGCGACCCGAAGATCGTCTCTGGCGATCAGCTGGCCCGGTTCGAGTGCGTGATCGCCAATCCGCCGTTCTCGCTCGACAAGTGGGGAGCGACGGAATGGTCCAGCGACCGATATGGACGCAATCTCTGGGGAACACCGCCTGACAGCTGCGGTGACTATGCCTGGCTTCAGCACATGGTCGCGTCGATGGCCTGGGAGAACGGACGCGTCGCGGTCGTCTTGCCGCAAGGCGTTCTTTTCCGTGGCGATGCCGAAGGTCAAATTCGTGAGAAGCTTGTCAAAAGCGACTTGATCGAGGCCGTTGTCACCTTGGGCGAGCGGCTTTTCTACGGTGCCGGCATTGCCCCCTGCGTTCTTATTCTCCGCAGGCGGAAACGCCCTGAGCGCGTGGGCAAGATGCTGATGCTGGACGGATCGAAGATCTTTACGCCCCAACGGGCGCAAAACGAACTCTCCCCTGCGGACGTGGATCGGCTTTTCGGACTCTACGAGCGGTTTGCCGACGAGGAGGATTTCTCAAAGGTCGTGACCATGCGAGAGGTCGAGGAAAAGGGCTGTGTCCTTTCGCCGAATCGATACGTCGTATATCATAAGGCGGAGGTGAAGCCCTATGCCGAGGTGAAGCGAGAGTATTTGGCGGCAGTTGAAGCGGTTCGCTTGGCCGAGCAGCGGTTCAAGGAGGTGATGTCCTGATGACGGAGCCGATTTCAATCGCTGATCTTGAGAAGTACCTCTGGGGCGCGGCGGTTCTCTTGCGCGGGCAGATCGATGCGTCCGGTTACAAGGAATTCATCTTCCCGCTTCTGTTCTTCAAGCGCATCTGCGACGTTTACGACGAGGAGTTCCAGCGGAATCTCGAAGAGGCGGGCGGAGACGCCGAATTCGCCGCTGCGCAGGACTACATCATCCGCATCCCCGAGGGGGCGCATTGGCGCGACGTGCGCAAGGTCACCGAGAACATCGGCGCGAAACTGGTCGAGGCGTTCATGCGCATCGAGGCCGAGAATCCGCCGAAGGAGATCGAGGGCCGTCTCGTCGGCGGGCTCACGGGCATTTTCGGCGACGAGTCGATCTGGACGAACAAGGCCAAAATGCCGGATGCGATCATCGTCTCGTTGCTCAACCACTTCTCCAAGGAAACGCTGTCGATTGCGCGGTGTCCGGCGGACGAGATGGGCACGGGCTACGAGTATCTGGTCGGACAGTTCGCGAACGACGCGGGGCATACGGCGCAGGAGTTCTACACCAACCGCACGGTCGTGACGCTGATGGCGCAGATTCTGCGCCCCGCGCCGGGCGAGTCGATCTACGATCCGACCTGCGGCTCGGGCGGCATGCTCATCAAGTCGCTCGACTATCTCAAGAGTCAGGGACTGGAGTATCGTTCCGTCCGCGTGTACGGACAGGAAGTGAACCCGATCACCTCGGCCATTGCGCGGATGAATCTCTACCTTCATGGCGTGACCGAGTTCTCCATCCAGAAAGGCGACACTCTGGCCGATCCGAAGTTCATCCGCAACGGACGGCTCGCTCGCTTCAACGTGGTTCTCGCGAATCCGCCGTATTCGATCAAGACATGGGATCGCGAGAAATTCGCGCACGATGTCTGGTCGCGCAACATCCTCGGTACGCCGCCGCAGGGACGGGCGGACTATGCCTTCATCCAGCATATCCTGGCGAGCATGGACGAGACGAACGGCCGGTGCGCGATCCTCCTGCCGCATGGTGTTCTCAATCGCCTTGAGGAACGCGAAATGCGCGCCGAACTGGTCAAGCTGGACTGGCTCGATTGCATCCTCGGCATCGGCAAGAACCTCTTCTTCAATTCGCCGATGGAGGCGTGCGTGCTGATCGCGAACCGCAACAAGCCCGCGTCGCACCGGGGGAAGGTCCTCTTCGTCGCCGCCAAGCATCTGGTCGAACGCAAGAACGGCGAGAGCTATCTGACCGACGATCACATTCGTCTTCTCGCCAAGACCTATCACGACTTTGAGACTGTCGAGGGCCTTGCGACTGTCGTGACGAACGAGACGATTCAGGACAAAGACAATTCCTTGTCGGTCAACCAATATGTCGCTGGTTCGGATGATGATGGCGAGGCCGTTGACATGGATGCGCTGTTGTCCGAGTGGGAGCGTGCGGCGACTCGTGTGCATAAGGCGCTTGATGCGTTTGGAAATCTTGTGTAAGGGGCGATATGGGAAGAGTTAGATTTTCAGATGTTGTCAAACGAGTTAATGTGTTTGTTGATCGCGAGCATACGGATCTGCTGTATTATGTTGGCGGCGAACATATTGACAGCGACGCTTTCATGGTGCGCAAGAATGGCCTGATCAAGGGCGCGACGATTGGCTATAAGTTCCACTTCGGTTTTCAGCCCGGACACATTCTCTTCATGTCACGGAATCCGCATCTGCGCAAATGTTCGATGGTTGATTTCGCAGGCGTGTGCTCTGATTCGACGTATGTCGTTGAGACGCGTGATGAGAATGTCTTGCAGCAGAGGTATTTGCTGATCGAAATGCAGTCGGATCGGTTTTGGAAATGGGCAGAGGAGAACAAGAGCGGTTCGGTCAATTATCTGATCAACTACTGTACGCTTGATTCCTACGAATTCGACCTGCCGCCGATAGAGGAGCAGCGGGCATTGGCCGAGAAGCTTTGGGCGGCGAACGACCTCAAGGAGAAATACCGGCATCTCCTCGCCGCCACCGACGAAATGCTCAAGGCCAAGTTCCGGGAGATGTTCCCGTTTGATCAAATGGATTGGCCATTGTTGGGTTTTGATGATTTTGCAATAATCGACGCAACGATGACGACGGATTACGAGAAATATGCCGATTTTCCACATATTGGCATCGACTCTATAGAAAGTGGAACAGGGGAACTCAAGGGGTATAGGACCGTTCGAGAAGATCATGTCATTAGCGGCAAGTATATTTTTGGACCGCAGCATATTATCTACAGCAAGATTAGGCCAAATATGAATAAAGTTGCACTGCCTAATTTTGAAGGATTGTGTTCGGCAGATTCTTACCCTATTCTTGTTAAGTTCAATTGTGATAGGCATTTCTTGGCCTATGTTTTGAGATCGCCACTCTTCTTGGATTATATTGTGCCGATGAGTTCTCGGTCGAACATGCCAAAGGTGAACCGTGAGCAGATTTCTGGCTTCAAGATGAAACTGCCACCTATTGAGCTTCAGCGTGAATTCGTGGCAATTGCCGATGCGGCAGAGGCGTCAAAGGCAGAACTAAAGAAGTCGATAACAAGTATCGATGCGGTTATAAAAGGGCTGATCAATGGATGAAGGAGGATGTATGGGCGAAAATGAAAAATGGCTTCGTATGGATGATTTGATCGGACGGAAGGCGAACAATAGTGTTTGGATTCCGCTTTGGGGCTATGTCGAAGATCGGAATGAGAGTGGAGATGTTCCTCGTCGATATGATGAATGTCGAATTTACAATTCGCTCTTGGTCCCTGTAGAGAAGAAAAAGGAAGCGATGAGGATGTCATTGTCTGATTTGCATCCTATGGTTGATCGTTATGCTGTGATAGGAAAAGATCCGTATTTTTCGGCGCACGCAGAGCGGAATGGTTATGATTCGGTTTTGGGAACATATCTTGTGGCCAAGCGTTGCTATGTTGATGGTGGTGATTACGCCGTTAATATCGATCAAGATTTAATTCTTGATCTTCGCTTGAAGCAAGAAGGTGACAAATGGGTGCGACCATGCGAGGCATATTGCGAGGTTATTCGTCTTTCGCGCGACAAAGAGAAAAAAGTAAATTTGATAGAGATCAAAACTGAATTTCTGAAGGATTGGCTTTGTGCCAGAAAGTGTGGGCTAGTCTTGGTCTGTAATCTTCAACGGCGTTTCTTGTCGCTCGATGGGGACGAAATGTTCAAAAAGGCCAAAAGGACGCGGATCGGCGGCGGTTGCTTGGAATCCTGGAACTATGGATGCGACAGTGCTGGCAATGGCGTTTTAGGAGACTGGGAGGTTTCGACATTTGGCTATGAAGACGTTGATGCGAATGAGGATGTTCCGGTTTTTGACATGCGAAAAGACGGAAAGAAAATGTCGTCATCGAAACGGATTATTACGGCGCCGACGATAACAACTCGAATGGATATGTCGCAATTTGTAAGAACGGAATGGATGCCCCCTGCGAGAAAACAGAGACGTATGCCGTTTGATTGTGATGGAGCGCTTCCATTTATCTGTGAGGCTGATGGGCGGATGAAAAGCGGACATCGCTTATCGTGTCCTTCTCGGTATCTTTGGTTTGATAATGTGGTATTGAAGCAGATCGTTGGCATGAGGGGCGGCTGGGTGAGATGGATCACGCAGGAGACGGGACTCGTTGGGTTTGATGGTGGTGTTGGTGTACATTTTGGGGTGAATCGAATTGGACGTGTTAATGTGTTTGCCAAAGATATAGCCAAGATGGTCTGGTGGCAACAGGAAATCTGGAAGGCGCATAATGTTGTGCCTGATGGCGGTGTTTGTGCTGAGTTAACAGATGCTCAACAACGTTGCTGCCCCGCTAAAACGTATGCCCCTGAAAATTTATTACACACAGCTTTTGACCAAGTGTCCTTGGCGTATTCTTTTTACACGAAAGGGGATCAATTTTTCCTTCCATTTGATTCGATGAGTGAAGTGGGTAATTCCATTCAGCGTTTTAATGTTCAGGCGAAGGATGACGTTCTTTGGTTGGCCAAGCAAATCACACGATTGATTATCGAGACGCTTAATCAGAATGCTTTTCGGAAGTTGGCTAAGGTGAAAAAGGACGAGAAGATCGGCTCTTTGAAATTGCTGGAGCGGGTGTTGTCTGGGATTACGGACGAGAAACGCGCATATGATCTTATGAGTTCATTGCATGCGATTTACACTTTGCGAAATGCAGATTCACATATTCCGGGAAAGGATGTGGCAGATGCTTTAGATGCGCTTGGTATAACCGCGAAAGGACAATTGATACGGCAGGGTGGGCGTATGATTTTTGTCGCGGCAAAAGCATTGCACGAGATAGCGTTAGTGTTTAAGGACGCAGCCGAGAGGAAGGTGGCCGTATTGGAACGCCGCCGCGAAAATGGTGACAACTAATCGCGGGATAATAGGAGGTGTGATGACATGAAGGACAAAAATGTCGTGCAGTTTTTGGCAGCTTTTTCAAAGATTGAGAAGCGCCTTAAGAAAAGAAAATTTCACTGCATGTTTCCCGGTTGTGATTGTGATGCTATTGGTAGCCATTCGCAGCAGGAACATGGTCCTTTACATTTTATTGCTGAGAATCAGCATGTTATGGCGATGGATCGCAATATGCAAAGGTTGCTTTATAAGTCTAGTGAGCTTGCGCCGCCCGAACTGTCCGTGCGAAAGATCGGCATACATGAGGCGTCGAAATTTAATGGGTTTTGTAACGATCACGACAGGAGCGTCTTTTCAATAATAGAGACAACTCCGCTAATCTGCGATAATGCTGATCAGGCATTGGCGTTTCATCGGCGGGCGGTTGCATATGAGATGTGGAACAAGCAGTTGGTTATAGATTTACACAGAGCTGTGCATAATGAAGTTGGCGAAGACGGTGGCTTTTGGATGAGCCTTATCCAAGACCTGGGAAAGCTCTTAGAGGCAGATAAGAAATATGCGTGGCTCCCTTTGTGGGACGATAATGCTGATAAGGCGTTTAGATATCATTGGCGTAGGATTAACAAAAATATTGGTGTTTCATTGGCTTCATGCATTACGCCGCTAGACGATAATAGTTTTGAGGCTTATATGGCTTCCTGTTTTGACACTGCATCTGGTGAATACAACCATGCACGACCGTTCTTCTCTTTGTCCATTGTGCCTGGCGATTCGGTGACAGATGTGGTTTTTTGTTGGAATGAGTGTAATGATGTTAATGTTGTGCCATGGGGCGAGCGGTTTAGAACAACGTCTGACTTGGCATTGTTTCTAAATGAATGCGTTTTTTGTAAGTCGGAAGATTATTGCATGCAGCCGTCACTTTGGGAATCTTTGCCTGAAGATATGCAAAGGAATATACGAACCAATCTTTATATGTGCGGTTCAGATAACATTCCAAACGTGATAACTCTTTAATTGTGATGAGGATTGTGATATGAAACTTTTGACGGAAATTCGAGATGAGGCGGTTGATGGCGGTTCGGATATCGCTACGTTGCTGCGAAAGTGTCAGGTCTTGGCATCTGTGTTGCGTAATGTTGACTTCAAGCGATGGGTGTCTTGTGAGTTGAATGGATATCACGCGGTTAAGGATTTGCCGCGGTATCGGATTATGATGGTTGCTTCTGTCGGGACGTTTTTCGGTCGCTTTGGTAGTTCTGTTCAGAATGCGCCATTACCGGTGGGCAACCTTCCTAAGAAGATTGCCGATGAACTTCGTAAGACTTATTTTTTTGATGGGGTAGGAACATTACAACATTTGGTAGCGGGAACGACGGACACGCAGTTACACTCAGCATGGTCGGCGGATGTTATTGCGCTTTATCAAGATCGCTTTTACAAGGATATGAACTTAGTCGAAGCGCATAAGATAATTCCCAAATCGGCAGTTTCTGGTATATTGGAGATTGTGCGGAATAAGGTGTTGGATTTTGTTTTGGAGATTGGGCATTCATACCCTGATATTTCGGCGGATACGAAGGCGGTAAAGATAAAACCAGAGGTCGTTCAAAATACATATAACACTTATATACTTGGTGACGGTAATCGTGTCGCGGCAGGATGTGGGTCTGTTGAACAAAATGTGAAGAAATTCGAGAAAGGAAATTGGGCGTATCTTGAGGGCGTATTGAAACAGTTGAAGGTTGCGCAGGATGATATCACAGACCTGAAGCAACTCTTGAAAACCAATCCGCCGAAGTCGAAGTCTAAACTTGGAGATGGGGTGAATGGTTGGCTCGGTGGCATTGCAGCAAAAGCGGCACAAGCTGGCTATGATATTCCAATCGGAATTGGGCTGGCGGCAATTCTGAAATACTGCGGATTGAATTGAGGATTACTTATAGTGCTTGAAGGAGGTATGAAATGACAAATCAAGAATTGTATGAGTACATAAGCGATTCAGTGTTAGATGCTGATTCAAATATTGTCACTCTTCTTTTACGGTTTAAAGAGCTTTCGCACCGTTTGGGATATGACAAATACGCTACATTCGCTGCGAATGAGTTGGATGGTTACCTTGAACAAAAGCCTGATTATCATCGCTCGGTAAAATATGCTGTCTATGCAGATGTGTCTCCCATGTTGGGGACACCTCAGTCGCATGTTCGTCTTAACGAAAAACAAATGTTTGAAGTCTTTGCCGATGGAACGAACCGTGAGTATCCTGTTTATTGGGAGTGCCGAACCGGAGTTGTGGAATTAAGCACGGCCTTGTGTCAAAATGTACCTAATGTTGTCGTGGATAAACTGCATGATGTGTATGATTCTGCAAATGGTGATAACTATACAAATGTTCAGATTGAATGTTCGCGAGTAACAATTGCGAAGTTGTTTCATGATATTAGATCATTTGTATCGCTTGACCTGCAAAGAATTGTTGCTGAGCATCCAGAACTGGCGCGTGCGAAGGTCGAACCAGAATCGAACGCGAAGAAAGTGATGACAACGATTAATATTAATGGGTCAAATAATCAGGTAGCAACCGCGAGCGGGAATGTAAATCAATCGATGATGATTGGTAGCTCGTCGGATCAATGGGATGAATTGGTCGCGCTTTTGCAACGACAACAGATTATGCAAGATGACATTGAGGAACTGAGAACAATCTTGCATAAGGATCCACCACGCACGAAAGATGAGGTTGGAAATAAAATTGGTAATTGGTTTGGTCGGGTTGCTGTACGGGCCGCACAAGCAGGGTATGAAATTTCGATTGGTGTGATTGTTGCGGCGATCAGCAAGTTTTTGGGATTGGTTTGATTGGGTGTAAAAGGGCAATATGCTGGAGGTGTATGCTATGGATGAAAATGAAGCCTGTTGTAAGATATTAGATGGCTTGATGGACAATGAGGTGTCAACCGTGACATTGTTAAACTTGTACATTAAGATGTGTGAGCGTCTTGGTGTCGCGGAGTACCGTTGGGCGCATCAAGAAATTGTAGGATACGACACAATAGATACAGTTCCTGATTATCGTTGTGTCGCGGCTAATGACTTGAAGGTCATGTCTGAGCAAGTAACATATTTTGAAGTGGGGATGCCGATTTATGTCTCCCGAGGCGAGTGGGATCCTTTGGCAATGATGAGGCATTTGAAAAAAGTCGATGGGCTGGTGATTCAATCCTCGCATCGAATTATTGCTTGTCGAGCGGGGTTTGAATTTTACGAGGAACAACGACGGAAGGACCGAGTGGATGTCATCCATGACATCAAAAGCATCCCGGGCGATTCGCCGAATGGCTCGTTTTCCAAAACCATGTATGAAAATGTTAATGTAACTTGTTCGAGAGAATCATTGATTCGGATGCGCAAAGGATTACGAACCAGGATAATGAACGAGACGGAGGCACTCGCAAAAAAATACGGATTGAAGGAGGGACGCAATATGAATTCTAATTCAATTACTGTTATTGGCAATAACAACCAGATAGCTTCTGCTTGTCGAGATGTGACGCAAACAATGACGATAAGTGTTGCAAAGGAGGATTGGAAGTCCTTGGAGTCGGCGTTGGTGGCGGTTAAAGTTGCGGCGGAAGATATCGCTGCTTTGCGTGATGCTATCCAACGCGAACCACCCAAATCCTCGAAGGATCTTGGATCAGCGGTAATGGGGTGGATAGTGAAGATGCTCGGCAAGGCGGCTGACAAAACCATTGATATTCCTTTTGATACTGCTACGGCGGTGTTGAGCGCGATGATTTGTAAGTATTGCGGGTGCTGAGAAGGAGAAAGACATATGAAACCAATCAAATTACGCAACGAGCAAATGAAAGAGTCCATAACGGGTTATTTGGCAGCATTGGAAGCTTTGGTGCGGCAACGCGGAGCGTTGAAACTGTATGATGTGAATCAGCATTGTGAGGAGTTTTATTGTGACTTATTGAATGAGATTTTAAAGCGTAAACATCCCGGATTGAAATTGGTTTCGACGAATACGTTTTTGCATCCGAATTGTGCCGGTATAGATTTGGTGGATAGGAATAAGCATGTGATAGTTCAAGTTACTTCGACTGCTACGAATGAGAAGGTGAAACATACATTTGACGAAATAAAGAAAACATCAAATTACAAAGGATTTACTCTGTATTTTATTTTCATTGCAGGGAAATCCGAAAAAATCAATCTTACTAAAAATCGGTCGCCTAGATCCATTGTATGCAGACGAGAGCATCTTCTTTATCCGGAAAATCTGACAGCGCTATTGCAGGGAAGTACTTGTAAAAGTACGGGTGTCAATTATCAAAATGTGTTAAAGATCTTACAGTATTATTTGGGAGATGACAATCATAAAATGAGCGTAGATACATGTTTTAATTTTGTATACTGCATTGCTGGATTGGTCAAGTCAGTTGATCATGTGAGATGCATGTGTGAGGAGTTCATGCAGGAGCCAGGGGGTGATGGATTTGACGATGTCCTAATTCAGCGCATTAATCATCAGGTGAACAACCACATTCCCAAGAGCTTGCCGGAGTTGGGACCGTTTCGTCAAGTATGGGCGAGAAACACGCAAGTGTATGGCTTTTTGTTGGAAATCAGAAGACTTGTATT
>JAFRBA010000128.1 GCA_017405115.1 Kiritimatiellia bacterium | reverse complement strand
CCACGAACGGCGCGAGGTGGGTGAGCGAGATCGACTGGCCGCCGTACTGGTTGGAGGCGACCTGGGCGATGATCTGGGTGGCGATGTTGCAGGCGGTGGAGAATGACTTCGGCTTCTCGATCATCGTCCCGGAGATGACCGTGCCGTTCTGCAGCATGTCCTCGAGGTTGACGAGGTCGCAGTTGTGCATGTGCTGCGCGTAGTAGTCCATGTCGTGGAAGTGGATGATGCCGTCCTTGTGCGCCTGCACCACGTCCGGCGGCAGCAGGAGGCGCGCCGCGACGTCCTTGGACACCTCGCCCGCCATGTAGTCGCGCTGCACGGCGTTGATCGTCGGGTTCTTGTTCGAGTTCTCCTGCTTGACGTCCTCGTTGTTGCACTCGATGAGCGACATGATCTGCTGGTCGGTCGTGTTCGCCTGCCTGAGGAGCGACTGCTTGTAGCGGTACGTGATGTACTTCTTGGCGATTTCGTAGCCGCCCATCTCCATGATCTTCGTCTCGACGACGTCCTGTATCTCCTCGACCGTCATCGCGCGGTCACGGGCCGCGCAGACGCCCGCGACCTCCTCGGCGATAAGCTTGATGCGACCCTCCGAAAGCGCGTTCTTGTAGTCCACCGCCTGCGAGGCCTTCCGAATGGCGTTCTCGATCTTCGTGATGTCGAACTCCTTCTCCTCGCCGCTGCGCTTGATGATCATCATCTGCTTCATGTCGCCTTTGCCCTCCTTTTTTTTTGGCTTTCTGGTGCCACCTCTGGGTTTCGCCTATTTTGTAGGCACGAAGGGAATCATACACTATCCATCGTGCTTTGACAAGGGGGAAAATGTGAAAACTTATCAACAGGTTGTAGACACGCCCCGGCAAAATCCACAATTTGTTGTGGTATTGCTCAGAATCGGGGCAGGCGGGACAGGGACTCGACACGGCCCTCGGGCTCGAAGCGACGGCGCCACGCATGGCCGTGCTCGTCGCGCAGGGCCCTCAGCCGCGCCTCGTCGCGCCGGTGGCAGGCGCAGTCGAGGAGATTCGCCGCGTACACGATCTCCTTCGCCCAGTCGCTGCGCTCCGTCCAGCGCTCGGCCGTGATGCGAACGCCGCGCGCCACGGCCGACACGTCGTCCAGCACGAACTGCGTGATTCCCGGATGCCGCGAGTAGCCGACGTCGCCGGCGAGGATGTTGAAGTACTCCGAGGAGTCCTGCCGCATGGCGCCGCCTCGCAGGTAGAGCGTGCCGAGGCGCTGGAGGAGCCCGCCGACGGGAAGGTCCATCACCGAGCAGAGGTCCTTCTCCAGGTCGGCCTTTGCCGCCGAGCGCCCTGCGGTCATCAGGTTGCCGCCGAGTATTATCGCGGGGAGCGACACGCAGAGCGGATGCCATGCGTAGCCGTCGGAAAGGTCCGTCACGAGGAACCGCCGCGCCTTTCGCGTGCGCCCGGCCTCCTCCGCCCGCTCCATCGCGAGGCGCATCTCCTCGATCCGCCCGCAGAGGGAGCGGGCGGCGAAAGTCGGCGCGGTAACGCAGGCCGCGTCGCCCTCGAGGTCGCGCAGCATGTCCGCGCCCCCCGACGCGAACTCTATTCCCTGCATCCTGCAGTATGACTCCGTTCCCCGCGTGTCGAGCGCGGCCTCGCGCGACGGGGCCGCGTCCATCAGGAAGAACTCGTTGTAGCCGAAGCGGGCGAGCACGTCGACGAGCTCCTGCATCGTGCGGCGGTTCGGACACCTGTCCGTCACGTCCAGAAGATACGCGCGCCTCTCGAACCCGTAGCCGCTTCTCACCGCCGGGAACCGCCGCCGCGCCTCGTCAGCGGGCGACGTACGCGATCTTGAGGCCCTTCATGGAGATGTTCATCTCCATCGCCTCGTTCATCTTCTCGAGCGGGTACTTGTGCGTTATGAGCTTCGTGATCGGAAGCTTGCGCTCCTTGGCCTCCTTGAGGAAATCGAAGCTCTGCACCCAGTCCTTCGCCTGGTACGTCCAGCTGCCGCAAGCCTTGACCTGCTTGTTGCACATGTCGAGGTGCGGGCTGTACGTCGTGTCGCCGTTGTTCGTGAAGAACCCGAGCTCGCAGAACGAGCCGCCGCGGCGCACGTACTTCCACGCGACGGAGGCAGCCTTCGGCGAGCCGGTGCACTGGAAGACCATCTCCGCGCCCTCGCCGCCGGTGATCTCCTTCACCTTCTCGATGGCGCCGGGCTTGAGTCCGTTCACCGTGTACTTCGCGCCGAGCTTCTTGGCGAAGGCGAGGCGCTTGGCGTCGCCGTCGCACGCGATGATGTTCCTCACGCCCATGCAGCGCACGAACGCGAGCAGGAGGAGCCCGATCGGGCCGCATCCCTGCACGAGCACGAAGCTGTTGAACTTGAAGTTGAAGATCTGCTTGGCCTGCTCGACCGCGTGCACGATCACGGCCGCGGGCTCGATGAGGATGCGGAGGTCGCGGTCCATGTCAGAGACGTTGAAGACGACTCCGCCCTTGTTGACCTTCATGTACTCGCCGAACCAGCCGTTCAGGTAGTGCTTCGGGCCGGGGAGGAGGCCGAATATCTCGCCGCCGTTGCAGAGCTCCGCGACCTCGGGGTGGAACCTGCAGGTGTCGCACTTGCCGCACGACTTGAGGCCGGTCACAATCTTGTCGCCGACCTTCAGCGGCTTGCCGGTGAAGTCGGTCTTCACGTTCTTGCCGAGCGCGACGATCTCGCCCGTGCCCTCGTGGCCGAGCTGGACGGGGCAGTACTTGAAGGGATCGCCCTTGAACTCGTGGACGTCGGTGCCGCAGATGCCGCAGCCCTCGACCTTGACGAGTATTTCGTCCGGGCCGATCGCCGGGATCGCGACCTCGTGGATCACCATCTTGCGCGGTTCCTCGAGAACCGACACCTTGCACTTCTTCGGAATGGCCATTTTCATTCTCCTTGTTTTGTGTTGTTGTGTTTTGATGTTGCCTGCTTCAAGCCAAATGCCGCGCGGGAGGCTCACGCCTTCCCGACGGAGCCGAACAGGCGGAGCTTCTCCGCCACCACGGCCTTGATCGCCTCGACCTTCGCCTTGCGGGTGTCGAGGTAGTCCCACGTCACGATCTTGTCGCGGTTGTGCGCGTCGCACTGCTCGTACATCGCGCGCATCCCGGCGCAGACCATGTCGGTGTGTATGTTCATCTTCGCAACGCCGCGCGCGATCGCGTTCCTGAAGTCTTCCGCCGAGAGCCCGGAGCCCCCGTGCATGACGAGCGGACACTTCACGGCGGCGTTCAGCTCGGCGATGCGGTCGAGCTGGATGCACGGCTTCGACTTGTAGACGCCGTGTGCGTTGCCGACCGCGACGGCGAGCGCGTCGACCCCCGTCTTGGTGGAGAAGTCGACGGCCTCCTCCACCGTCGTGTAGAGGCCGTTCCTGTCGTCGCCATCCTGCGCGAGGCCGACGTGGCCGATCTCGCCCTCGATGGTCGCGCCGAAAGCGTGGGCGATCTTGGTCACCTCCGCCGTCTCGGCCACGTTGGCTTCGTAGTCCTTCGCGGAGGCGTCGTACATCACCGACGAGAAGCCGAGCTTGAGCGCCTCCATCGTCTTCTCGAACGTGATGCCGTGGTCGTAGTGGACGACCACCGGCACGCTCGCGCGCTTCGCGGCCGCGACGAGCGCCGGCGCTATTAGCGGCAGGTCGCCGTAGGGAAGGAGCACCTCGGCCGTGCCGATGATGATGGGGCTCTTCGCCTCCTCGGCGGCCGACATCGCGGCCTCCAGCATGTCGGTGTCGTGCGTGTTGAACAGGCCGACGGCGTAGTGCTCCGCCCGTGCCTTCGTCAGGACTTCATCTAGATTTACCAGCATTTCCCGGAACCTTTCTTGAATTGACCTTCATCAAACCAACCTAGCGCTTCCTTCCGAAGAAGCGCAGGATGTAGAGGAAGAGGTTGATGAAGTCGAGGTAGAGGGCGAGCGCGCCCATTATCCCGGCCTTGTGAAGAGAGGCCGAGTCGAGCGAACCCTCGGCCATGGCCATCTGCTTTATCTTCTGCGCGTCGTACATCGTAAGGCCGGTGAAGACGATTATCCCCGCGAACGTCAGCAGCCAGTCCAGGCCGGAGGAGTGCATGAACAGGTTGACGAGGCTGCCTATGATCAGCCCCCAGAGCGCCATGCCGCAGATGGATCCGATCGACGAGAGGTCGCCCTTCGTGAACGTGCCCCAGAGCGCCAGCCCGCCGAACATGCCCGCGGTGATGAAGAAGACCTTCTGCACGAGCGCAAGCTCGTACGCTATGAACACGACGGAGAGCGTGAGGCCGTTCAACGCCGCATAGCCTATGAACATAAGGTACGCAAGCGCGACGTGCATCTTGCCGATCGCCATGGACAGCACGATCACCAGCACGAGTTCGGCTATGACGCACGCCATGAACCCCGGCCCCTGCAGGATGGTCTTGTACAGCCCGCTCGTCGCCGTATACCACGCGACGACGCCTGAGAGCGCGAGCCCGGCGCACATCCACCCGTAGACGATCTTGAACGTCGTCGCGACACGCACGCCGGCCTCCTCCCTGTGCCAGGGCGCGTAGTCCAGCCGTTCAAACTGCTTCTCGTAATCGACCATTGCCTCGTTCTCCTTTTGTGGTAGTATAGCAAATCGCGCCTTCGTCCGCAACGAGCCACCGCGGCGCTACAGAATTTCGCAGCGTATCCTGCGCGATTCGCGCCGTGTATCAGGCCCCGCCGCGCTCTGCGAGCTCGGCCCAGCGCTCGACGAGGGTCTCAAGCTCCTCCTGCGCAGGCGCAAGGCGCTCGCTAGAGTATATGTGCCCCGCAGCGAGGTCGCCCTCTATCGCGGCAATCTCCTTCTCAAGCGCGTCTATGCGCTCCGGAAGCGCGTCAAGCTCGCGCTGCTCGTTGTACGACAGCTTCTTCCTTGCGGGCGATGCGGCGTCCGGCTGCCGGACTGCGCCCCCCGCACCGCCGCGAGCCGACTTCTCCGCGGCGGGCGCAGACGCCGCGCTCTGGCGCACGTAGTCGTCGTAGCCGCCGGGATAGCACGATATCCGTCCGTCGCCCTCCAGCACGAACGTCGACGTGACGACGTTGTCGAGGAACTCGCGGTCGTGGCTGACGAGCAGCAGGTTGCCGCGGTATGCCAGAAGCTGCTCCTCCAGAAGCTCAAGCGTCTCGACGTCGAGGTCGTTCGTCGGCTCGTCCATGACAAGCAGGTTGGAAGGCCTGAGGAACAGCTTAGCCAGCATGAGCCGAGCCCGCTCGCCGCCCGAGAGCGCCCGCACGGGAGTTCGCACCCGCTCCGGGGTGAAGAGGAAGTCGGACAGATACGAGTACACGTGCTTGCGCACTCCCCCTACCACCACCTCGTCGCGGTCGCTCGAGATGTTCTCGCCGACGGTTGCGTCGGGGTTGAGCTCTCCCCGGAGCTGGTCCAGAAAGGCCATCTCGACGCCGGTGCCGAGGGTCACGCTCCCGGCGTCGGGCGAAAGGCGCCCGGTGAGGAGCTTCAGCAGCGTGGTCTTCCCCGATCCGTTGCGGCCGAGTATCCCGATGCGCTCGCCGCGCAGCACGTCGGCCGTGAAGTCGCGCACGATCGGCCTGTCGCCGTAGGAGAACGACAGCCCCTCCACCTTCAGCACCCGCATTCCGCCGGCCGCCGCAGTGTCCAGCCGGATCGTGGCGGAGCCTGCCTGCCGGCGGCGCGCGGCGAACTCTGCGCGCAGCTTCTTGAGCGCCGCGACGCGCCCTTCGTTGCGGGTCGTGCGCGCCTTCACGCCACGGCGTATCCACGCCTCCTCCTGCGCGAGCTTCTTCGACTTGCGCGCCCAGTAGACCGCCTCGTCCGCAAGAAGCTCCGCCTTGCGGCGGACGAACGTCGGGTAGTCGCACTCCCAGCCAGTCAGCTCGCCGCGGTCGAGGTCGAGGATTCGCGTCGCGACGCGGCGCAGGAACCGCCTGTCGTGGGTGACCAGCAGCACTGCAGTCTCGCGCAGCCGGCGGATCATCCCCTCGAGCCAGTCTATCGCCTCGAAGTCCAGGTGGTTGGTCGGCTCGTCCAGGAGCAGCACGTCGGGACGGGAGAGAATAGCCTCCTCAAGGCGGGCGCGGCGTATCTCGCCGCCGCTGCGCGCGTCTTCCGAACCAGTCGGCGCGACGTCCTGCCGGACGAACGCCACCTTCAGCCCCGGTGCCCGCACGATCTCCCCGGCGTCGGGCTCGATCATCCCGGCGATCACCTTGAGAAGCGTGGTCTTCCCCTCTCCGTTGCGTCCCGTAAGGGCCGCGCGCATTCCACGGTGGACGGAGAACGAAACGCCGTCGAGGACCGCCGGCCCGCCAAAGGCCAGCGACACGTCCTTCAGGGAAAGCAGGAAGTCGCTCATGAGGTCTCCGTGGCCGCGTGGCGGAATCGGGTCATAAGCAGCCAGGCGCCGTCGGCGCCCAGGACCCCGGACGAGGCGGGCGGCATGAGCAGTCCTGTGCCGGAGGCGATCTCCTCTCCGTCAAGGCGGAACGCGCCCTCGGCCGACCGTATCGCCAGGAACTCGTCAGCCGCGCACCGAACCGGCATCTCGCCAGACAGTCTCGTCTGCGAAAACGCGAAGAACGGAGTGTCGAGCGAGGCGCACGGAACGGGCGCGGGCAGGTCCAGGTCCATTGCGAGAAGCGCCTGCGCCACATGCAGGTCGCGCGGCCTGCCGTCCGCCCCGACGCGGCCCCAGTCGTAGAGCCGGAAGGTCGTGTCCGAGCTCTGCTGTACTTCGTACAGGCGCACGCCGTCGCCTATGGCATGCACGAGCCCGCCCGGTATGAATATCGCATCGCCCGCCTTGAGGTCGTGCCGGACGAGGAGCTCCTCGAACCTCCCGGAGCCGACGGCCTCCCGGACGGCCGACGCGTCCATGCCTGGGCGCATGCCCGCGTAGACGGGTCCGTCCGAGAGCGCGCACCACATCTCGGACTTCGGCTCGCCGCCGGCCTGTCGGCACGTCCTCTCGTTCGGATGCACCTGCACCGACAGCCGCGTGTCGGCGTCGATCTCCTTGAACAGCAGCGGGAAGCCTGGATACAGCTCGTCGAGGCGACGCCCGGCGAAAGGCCCGTCGGCGACGACGCCGGGGTCTCGCCTGTGCGCGGATATCTCCCATCTCTCGGCCCCCCATAGCGCCTTGTGGACGCATTCGCGGAACATGAGGCGTCTTTCGTTCATGGCTGTGGCTGGCCTCCCTCTTTCGTGCCGCGCCCTCCCAGCGCGAGCGCGGCGTAAATGGCTGCGGTTGCCGCGACCGGGGCGACGAATATGGCGGATATGGCCATGACCCAGCCCGGCACGCCAAGGGGCAGGAGGATGGCCAGCGTGACGAAAAGCGCCAGCGTATATGCCATCTGCCCGGCCATGACGGCCGACGGGCGACGACGCTTCGCCGCCAGGCCCTCGATGCGCCCGCGCACGGCGTGGATCATGCATATGAAGGAGTAGATGCCCACTGCGAGCCTGGCCGTGCCGAGGATGCGAGGCGGCACGTTCTGGTACACCCCGAAGTACCAGTTGCCGACGGCTGGAGTCGAGAACAGCAACGGACCGAGGCCCAGGACCGCGCCAGCCGCGACGGCGTAGGCGAGAAGCCTCCTGTCGCCGGGATGCTCCGGCGGGAACTGGATCGCCACCGTCTGCATGCGCAGCGCGGCGTAGGCGACGGGGTTGGCGACTCCGAGCGTGACATAGTGCACGGCGAGCATGTCGGCGGCGGCGGCGCTGCGGCCCACGAACGCGGCGACGATGAGCGGCGAGAGCATCAGCAGAAAACCGCCCAGCGACAGCGGCAGCGTGAAGCGGAACTGCTCGACCGTGAGGGAAAGCACCTCGCCCGCGCCGGGACTGTCGCGACCCGGCATCGGCGCGTGCGCGAGACGCATCCGCTCAACGTACGGCCTGGCCCACGCCCACGTGGCCAGATACTCCACAAGGACGCCGAAAGTCTGCGCGGCAAGCCCCCAGGCGGCGCCGGTCAGGCCAAGGCCAGGGAACAGCGCCGCGCATGCCAGCGTGGCCCCGATCCTCAGGAACGTCGCGTTGTTGGCCTTTGCGCTGTCGTAGTTGGAGAACAGCACGACCATCGGCACGTTCCTGAGGAAGAACAGCCCGTTCATGATTGCTCCCCACAGCAGCGTGATCCGCGCGATCTCGGCAAGCTCGGGGGGCAGCGCGAAGAAGCCGCGGAATATCCAGCCGGCGAACGGCGGCATGGCGGCCAGGCACTGCACCGCCAGCAGCGCACCCATCATGATTGCGTTCAGCCGGCGAAACGACAGGTAGCCGTACCACGTCTTGGC
This sequence comes from Kiritimatiellia bacterium, assembly GCA_017405115.1. Next base: position 50,540 of record JAFRBA010000128.1, on the reverse strand, counting down.
GAAGACCATGCCCGTCGTGACGAGGCCGCCTCCGATGGCGCCGATCATGAACATGACCATCTGGCCCTGGCTGAACGCCGTCAGCGCGTTCACCCCGTTCGGCCCGTGGGTAACGATCCCGGCGACGAGCGGGTACGTCAGCGACTGGGAGAACGCCTGCAGCAGGAGCGGCACGTAGAAGCGCGTGACGCGTCCTATGCCGAACCTCGGCGTCTCAGTCATGTCTGGTACGGGCCAAGGAACGCCTCCTTGAAGTCGTATCCGCCGACGAAGCTCTCGGGCGTGTCGCTCTCGTCCTTCTTGACGCGGCGCCCCTCCGTGAGGTTGAACATCATCTCGCCTATGTCCTCGGTCGCGGCGAGGCCCCACTCCGTCAGCACGTCGTACGTCAGCGGGCCGTACTGGTCTAGCGCGCGCTCGCGGAATTCTTCGAGTATGTCGGAGCCGGACATGTGCCGCCCCTCCTTGCCGAGGTAACGCACGCAGTCCATCAGGAGCGCGTAGGCCCGCCCGTTGTAGCGCGGGTCCTTGCCTACGATGTCCTCGAACGTGTCGGAGCTGAAGTCTATTTCTTCCATGGTTGCTGATATTATATCACCACATGCCCAGCCTGAGGTAGGGGAATATGCTCTTTTCCAGCGTGACGTCGAGGTCGAAAAGCGCCTCGCCCGCCAGGCCGTACCGCCTTACGAGGCCTATCTGGTCCATCACCTGCCTCGCGTCCAGGCGGGATTCGTTCGCCGTGACGCCGATGCCGACTATCGTCCGCCGCGCCCGCGACTTCGACGCGGCGTGCTGCCTCAGCAGCTCCTCAAACGTCGCGAAGCTCTCCGTGTAGTCCATCGGAACGACATAGTCGACCACCCCCGCGTTCAACCAGCCGACCCAGTCCTGCCCGACGGTGGCTATGCACGTCGGATACCTGCCGTAGACCGCGGTCGTGAGCCACTTCGGGCGCCTCACGCGCCGCCGCGCCTCGGCGACGAACTGCGAGACGACGCCCGCCGCGTTCTTCGGCTTTGCCGCGGTGTCGCCCCAGCGCACGAAGTCGAGGTGGATGCCCGCGACCTGGTAGCGCGCCTGTATCTCGTCCACGGCGGAAAGCACGTACTCGCGGACCGCCGCGTTCGACGGGTCGAGGTACTCCGTGAGCGTTCCCTTCGGAGTCTTGAGCCGCCAGCCGCGGCGACGGAACGTCTCCTGCCTGTCGGGCGTCCCCCGCGTTCCGCTGAAGCATATGACCCAGGCGTGGACCCGCACTCCCGAGCCCTTCGCCGCCGCCAGGCAGGCCGCGAGCTGGTCGCCTTCCTGCGTATAGGTCTTGGACTGCGGCAGGATGGAACTGGGATAGTGCGCGAAGCCGGCGCCCGCCACGTTCACGAAAAGGTCCGTTACATGCGCATCGCGCAGCACGCGCATCGTCCTCGGCCAGTTCCCAGGATAGAGCCCGCAGCCGGAATGGTCCCACGTGGCGTGTATCTCGCCGAGCACGGGCACCTGCCGCTTCGCGTGCTCAAGCAGCGCCTGGTTCTTGGCAGCCTGCCTGGCGCGGTGCGAGGCCGAGCTCCAGAGGGACGGGCAGACCGACCCCACGATCGCACCGAGCAGCTGCGCCTTCATGTCCTCGTCGCCGTCCGCCAGCAGCACGTGCGTCATCCAGTACCCGGCGTCAGAGGCGATCCACGCAGGTTCCCCGGTCGCCCGGCCCGCCCTGTTCGACCACGTCGCGATCACCCTCGACCGCCCTTCCACCGCGCGTGCGCGGTTCAGCACCGTGGAGGTCTGGCGGATCGAGCCGGGCAACCCGGCGGGCGACTTCGTGCAGAAATCCATACGGCTCCATTCGCCCGGATACGCCGCCGCCCGGTATCCGACCGGCCTGACGCCCATCATCGAGGCCAGCGCGGGGGCGGAGGAGTGGAACACGACAAGCTTCCCTCCGCGCGCGCGGAAGGCGCGCAGCGTGGCCATCTCGGACTGGCTCGGGCTCGCGAAGCCCACGAGGAACGCAAGGCGATCCGTCGCGAGCGCCGCGGGCATCTGCGCGGGCGTCACGACGCGCGCGGGGACAGACTCCGTGCCAAGCCAGCGCTTCAAGTGGTTGGCAAGGGACGTAGTGTAGCCGGGCTCGTGCGCCACGACCGTAACGGCAAGAAAAAGCGATGATAAGATTTCGCTCATTTGGCGTCACCCACGCTGCATTCGATCTCTGGTTGCATGGGGTAATTATACCAGATTTTGTCGGAAGTTTGCGAGTGGCGACTGAGCAAAAAGACAAGCCCCGCGCCAGACCACTTATTATGATATGTGGTCTGGCGAGTTGGCTGCTACGCTATGCGGACATGCGCGCTACTCAGCCCATATCGATGCCAATTGCACATGCTCACGCCGCCGCGTCCAGCATCGCCGCCAGCCTCCAGCCGTGAGAGGCGAACCCGATCCCATCCACCGCCCTCGCCCTGGCTCTCCGCGACCTCACACGGTCCGCGAACCGCCCAAGCATCTCCGCCACGAACGCCGCGCTCCCCAGTATCTTCCCGCTCGATATCTGCGCTATCCGCCTCATGAGCGCCCCCTCCTCAAGGGGGCTGTCCCCGGTTGAGATGCCCAGAACCGAGAGAAGCCACTTGCGGCAGCGGATCGCGAACGCGTTGCCGCGCTTCGCCGCCCCCATCGTGTTCCAGGCGTAGCCGTCCGCGCGCGTCGAAAGCCCCGCCCTCACCGGGTTCAGCTCCACGTACGCCGCGCAGCGGCGGAGGTACTCCGCCTCGCCTATGAGCGTGCTCCTGAACCGCCCCTCCCAAAGGGTGCCGGGGTAGGTACGGCGCCTGCGGAAGAGCCGCCCGAACTCCTCCTTGAACGTCTTCACGAACTGGCTCAGGTCGTGCATACGCGCACGCAGCCTGTCCAGCTCTGCCTCCGCGGCGGCCGCCCCGCCGTTCTTGCGCAGGCTTGTGATCCGCGCCTCCAGCCGCTCCAGCGCCTTCCCGCCCATGAGCGTGCCGTACCGACGCAGCACCTCCCCCTCGGGGACACTCCCCTCGCGGAACGGCACCTGGACGACTATGTGGAAGTGGTTGTCCATGAGGGCGAACGCCCCCACATTCACCCCGCTGAACTCCGCCGCGCGCTCCAGCGCGTCGAGCATGTCGTCCTTGACGCCCGCGCCAGCGAGCAGCATCTGCCTGCCGGACACCCTCGAGGTGACGTGGTGCAGCGCGTCGCGGTCCGCGAACTTGATCCTCCTTGTCCTTGCCATCTTGTTCTCTCCTTTCGCTTGTGGTTGTGTTCGCCCGGCGGGGACAGCCCCCGCAGGACGGGAGCATAATACCACAATTCTGGGAGAGAATTATTTCCGTACGATTAGCACCCTGGGGGGACTGTCCCCGGCACCCTGGGGGGACTGTCCCCGCGCAAGCTGGGGACAGTCCCCGCGAAGAGAGCCGGGAAACAGGCTAAAAATCTCAGTTGCTGCGGAGTTTCAGCCGGAATCCGCCATTGCCGCTACTGCGGATTCAGGGGGGCCAAAGAAATCGTCTGCCGAATTTTGGTCGAATGGCCTTTCGCTGCGGCATGAGCACGCCTACGGCAGGAGATCAGGCCAGTCATAGTCGCGAAGCGCCCCGTTGACGCAGTTGAAGAAGCGGAGGTCGGCCGCACGGCCGCGCACAAGGTCGGCCCATGCGGCGGGACGGTTCGACGCGACCACGCCAGAGAACGCAACTGGGTCTGCCGCATATGCGTGCGCGGCTGGAACGACGGCCGCGCCATCGGCGAACAGCTCGGGGGCGGCTCCGCACGCAGCCTTCACGCAGTCCGCCGCGACAAGCAGGTCCGTCGCGCGACGGCCGACGAGAGAGTCCCCCAGCCAGTATAGGAGCATTCCCACCTCCTCCTCGGGTGCGTTGCCCGCGCCGTAGAAGATGTGCTTCGCCGCGCCTATCTCTCCAGACGCCGTGTAGTCGAGGGCCATCACGGGACGGCCTGCGTCCAGGAGCCTCGACACGACGTCGGCGGAATTCGTCCTGCCGCCGTTCGAAACGACAAGCGCCGGAACGGCCCCTTCCGACTTTTTCTCGGGAAGGAACAGGACGGCCGGCAGCACGAGCTGGCTGGGGTAGCCGATGGCGATGCGCCGCACGACATGCCCAGACGCCTTTTTCTCGGACACCACATGGATGCGCGCAGCCGCCTCGCCGGCGGTCTTCACCTTCGCGTACCTCTTCGCGAGGCCGGAGCGCTCCTCCGGCGAGAGACTGTGCCTGCCGCGCTCGAACGACGCCAGGCGGTCGTTGAGGACGTCGAGGATGCTCCTGAAGCCCGGCATGTCCACGACCGTGCCCGTGGGCGGCACCGGGGCCTTGTCCTCCGGCAACCCGCAGTCGCGCGCATTCTTCACGTCGACGCCGAGGTCCATGAACTGGAGCTCTGCGGGGTCTGGCAGGACCTTGCCCCCTGCGAGCCACCTCTCCATCCAAATGGCGCTGGCCTCGCGCGTCGAGTCGATCCATCCGTGCGGCCCCGGCTCGGGGAAGAGCAGATATCTGCCGCCAATGCCGAGCTTCGCGGCAAGTTCGCTGACGACGTCGAACGTCTCGCATGTGCCGTAGTAGGGGAAGAAGTCGTTCTTGCGGCAGACCATCATCACGGGGATGTCCTGCAGCAACACATACCCGGCGTGGTTCAGCCCGAACGAAAGCTGTCCGAATATGTTCTGCTCGGCGTCCTGCGGCCCGCAGTGCATCGCGAGCTCGCGCAGGCTCGTGAGGTAGCAGGAGGGCGCGGCGGCACAGATGCGGTCGTCGACCGCCATCATGAGCGAAGTCATCGTGCCGCCGCCGGACTGACCCTGGTAGCCGATGGCGTCCTTCTTTACGTCCGGGCGGGAGAGGACGTAGTCGATGGCGCGCACGCCGTCCCATATGCGGTACTTGGCCATCGAGTCGCCGAGCAGCATGGCCCGCACCCCGATCAGGTTGTGGCCGCCGCAGCATCCCTTGCCCTCGGGAACCTGCAGCCGGTCGCCCTGTTCGAACGGGTCGTAGATGAAGGCGTTCATGCCGCGCTTGACGAGCTGCACGCACGCGCGCTGGTATCCCCAGAAGTTCTTGCCGTTCAGGCTGTGCCCGCACGTGACGACGACGGTCGGCAACGGGGCCGAGGCGCCTGACGGACGGAAGAAGAGCCCCGTCACGTACACGCCTGGCATCGACTCGAAGATCACCTTGTCCACCGAATAGCCGTCGCGGGCGACGGTTTCCGTGACCCTCGAGTTCAAGGGGGTCTTCTCCGGGAGCCCACCTATCGCCTCGACCATGCGGCCGTGCATCTCCCTGCGGTACGCATCGTATTCGGCGCGGGAGGAGATCCTGCGCCAGCCGGCGTCGGCCGCGCGGTCGGCCGTCGCCACCTCGTCGAACACCGCGGTGAACGAGCTTATTTCCGACGCGGGCGCTAGGAACTTCTCCTCCAGCTCCCCGCGAACGGACGCGACGTCGCCGAACGCGACGCAGGAGCCGGCGACGGCCAGGCAGAAGACGAAAGTGACCTTCATTGCTAACGAACCTCCCAGCTTCATATCATCCTCAGGCGTATCGGGTCCTCGGAGACCACGCCAGTCGCCCTTATCTCCGCAAGCGCCGCATCCAGGGAGGACGCCTTCGCCTTGTGCAGCAGGGCCACGACGGGCACGAACCCCGTTTCGTTGGACTCCTTCTGCGTCGCGGCGGATATGGACACTCCGTGCTTTCCGAGTATGGACGCTATCGTCCCGAACGCCCCGGGCCTGTCGGCCACCATGAACCTCACGTATGACTTCGACACGATGTCGCCGGCAGAGCGAAGGCGCACCTTGCCCTCGGAGTAGTTCGGCACCGCGCGCACGTAGCGCGTCTCCCCGTGCGCGAGGTTGCGCGCGATGTCGCCTATGTCGCCGACGACCGTCGACGCGGTGGGCTGCCGCCCGGCGCCGCGGCCGTAGTACATCGTGTAGTCGCTCATGTCGCCCTTGACCATCGCCGCGTTGAACGCGTCGTTGACGTTCGCGAGCATGTGCGAAAGCGGAATGAGCGTCGGGTGCACCCCCACCTCGACCTCGTCGCCGTCGCGCGCGACGACTGCGAGAAGCTTTATGCGGTAGCCGAAGTCTGCGGCGTACTTCACGTCCGTCCCCGAAAGGTTGCGTATCCCCTCGACCTTGATCTGGTCGAGGGTCGGCTGGAACCCGTAGGCGAGAGCCGCCAGTATGCACGCCTTGTGGGCGGTGTCGAATCCGTCGATGTCGAGCGTCGGGTCGGCCTCGGCGTATCCCAGCCGCTGGGCGTCCTTCAGCACCTCGTCGAACGCGAGGCCCTCGTTCTCCATGCGCGTGAGGATGTAGTTGCAGGTGCCGTTGAGTATGCCGTGGATGGATTCGATCTCGTTGCCGGCGAGGCCCTCCCGCAGGACGCGGATGATCGGTATCCCGCCGCCGACGGAAGCCCCGAAGTATATGTCCACTCCGTTTGCCGCCGCTGCGTCGAATATCTCGCGGCCGTACTCGGCCAGCAGCTTCTTGTTGGCGGTTACGACGCACTTCCCCGCGTTGAGCGCGTCCATCACGAACTTCTTCGCGACGCCCGTGCCGCCGATCGTCTCGACAACTATCCGCACGTCGGGGTCGGCGACCACGCCCGCGGCATCGGTCGTGAGAACACCGTCGGGCACGGCGACGCCGCGGTCTGTCGTGATGTCGAGGTCCGCGATGCGCCTGAGCGCTATGTCGACGCCCAGCCGCCGCGCCATTACCTCGCGGTGCCTGAGCAGCCCGTCCGCCACCCCGGCTCCGACGGTTCCAAAGCCAAGTATGCCAACACCGATCTGCTTCATTTTCTTCTCCTTCTGATTAGGAGCCGATATTATACCATAAACGGGCACGCCTTCCGGGGCGCATCTGTGTTTTTCCCCTGCGCGCTTATGGGTTTGGAAACAATTTGAACAACTGGTAAAAACAACTTTTTTCTCTTCGCCGCGTAACTGCGCGGCGTTCGTAAGCCGGCGGGCGGTTGCCCGCCGTAAAAGGAAGTTGTTTCAAATAGTTGTTTCCAATCATCAGAAGACGAGGCGGTGAATTATGGAGATGCGCCCCGCCTTCCGTACGTCTCCGCGTCATCCGAAAGCTTCCAGCAGCGACGGCATGACGTCCACCAGCGACGACACCCTGTCGCGTATCTGCCTCTCCTGGGGGCCGAACACGACGAATGGAACCGGGTTGCGGGTGTGGCCGCGCTCGCCTATGGACTCTATGTTGCCGTGGTCGGACGTCATGACCAGCGTTATGCCGGCTGCCTCCACGAAGTGGACGAGCGCCGCGAGGAACCTGTCGTAGACCCTGAGCACCGCGCACGCGCGCGCGTAGTCCATTGAATGCCCCGCGACGTCCGTCTGGAAGAACTCGAACAGCGTGAAGTCGCTGTCGAGCGCAAGCGCGAAGAGGTGTTCTGCCGCTCGCTGGGGAGGTATCACGGGAATGTCCGGATATCGGTCTTGAATCGTCTCGCGAGTCAGGTCCTGCATCAGCGCATGATCTGCCATGAGGTCATCTGCAGTCGTCACGGACTCCGGAACGGTCAGCGCCATCACCGTGGTCACGGACTTGAAGCGCCTCAGGGCCAGTTCGTCCACCGAGTCGATCAGATATGCGTCTGCGAAGGTTATGCTCCGCCCACGGCGCTTGAGTTCGAGGAAAATGTTGTTCGACTCTATTATCTTGCGCAGCGCAGGGCCGGGGAAGCCCTCGCAGTGTCGCCCCATCGCCGCCGCGCAGTTTACCCCTGTGAACATCGTCGCCTGCCCTGTGGCGCTCTGGGGAAGACCTTCCACCCCCAGGCAGGCGTCAATCGGCTTTACGTGGCGCTCGAGAAGCCGCCAAAGGGTAGGGCAGACCTCGGCGTTCACCGGGTTGTCCAGAGCCGGCTCTCGCAAACCGATGCCGTCGACAAAAAGGTAGACCATCTTCACTTTTTGCGGAGTATACCATAAACCATGCGCAAAGCGCAACCGACACGAGTCGCCGGCGACGGGGGCACGTCCAAGCGAGCGTCACTTCGCCCTGAGGCGGCAGACGAGCAGGCGGTGGTCGCTCAGGAGAAGCGCGTCCAGCTGGCGCCTGTACTCTGCCGCGCGCGCGGCAGAGTCCGCCGCCGTGACATCCGTGTCGCTGCGCTTCCCAAAGCAGAAATGGCCGATGTTCCACTGCGCGAAGACGAACTCGCCAGGCGCGCGACGCGACCAGTCTTGCGCAGGTCGGGCCGCGTCGACAGGAACTTCTCCAGCTCGCCCTCATGCCGCCAGTCCGCGGCGACAAGCGCAACGCCCTTGACCTCGAGCGCGCGCACGCCGAACTCCCCGCTCCACCCGCAGACCCTCTTCATCGCCGCGGCCGGATCGGCGAGGATCAGCCGGACGCGGTCGGCCTCGCGCCGCTCTTCGGGCATCTTCGACGTATCGGACATGTCGCGGTTGCCGAAGGCCGCGACGAGCGGAACTCCGGCCGGCATCGTGCGCCGCCAGACGGACGCGAACACGTCAAGCTGCGCCACATATCCGAGGTCGGCGATGTCGCCGCAGTGCACGACTGCGTCCACCCGCCGCCTGGCGAAGAACTCCAGCGCCTCGGCAAGCCGCTCCGCCGACTCCGGACCAGTGACATGGGTATCGGAAATCACCCCGATCCTGATCACGCCGTCGCCGGCAGACGTGTCGGCGAACGCCGGCAGACGCGACGCCGCGAACAGCGCTCCGCACGAAAGCGTGCGCCCGATGAAAGCACGTCTTGTCATTTCATCCTCATTACGGTTTTGCAATCTACTGGGACAGCGACGGTGGCCACCGCCTACACTCCGATATGGCTGAAGACGGAGAGTATTATTACGGCTCACGGCCTACATGCCTTTGATTCTCCCGCAAGTGCAGCCTCTGCAAGACGTCTGAACTGTCCGCATAGATAAAACGGCAGCGAAAGGAGCCTAAACGGATGCGTCCCGCCATTGGGTGCCGTAAATGTGGTCTCGACATACGACGGCTTGTCGCCGTTTATCCTGACTCCAAAATCGCGTCCCTTCTCAAGCAAGTACTGATGCAGGGATTTCATGGAACCTGTAGCGCCAGCCTTGACCTCGACTGGAACCACATGCGGGCCGACCTGCATGAGAAAATCAACCTCTGCATCAGACCCGGACCTCATTCTTTCCCAATGATGCAGCGAATGGTCGATGTGCTCAGGTTCGGCGCATTTCAGGTTTTCTGCCACGAATTGTTCGCAAAAGCCCCCGCGCTGCGACATGAACCGACCGTCGATTGGCAGCCTGACCGTTGAGATCGACAAGCCAAGCTGCCTTGCGCAAAGACCAATGTCAAGGGCATATGCCTTGAAATTCCGCACGTCTTCGCCCGCGCCTATGGGAACGCCATTCCCCGGCGATCTGTTGACTCGCGTCAATACCCTTGCCTTCCGCAGAAGTTCAACGGCGGCGGCAATCTCCCTCGACCGGGCATCGCGACTTACTTCGACGTAGGAGAACTTCCGCCCGATCTGCTGAGGCAACGAAGTGAACACCGCCTCCAGCATCTCGCGCGGGACTCTCTTGCGATATTTGGCGAAGTCTTCCATGTAGGTCTCGATCAAAGTCTGCTGCACACGTTCGACCTCGAGCAGAGAGTGTGTTTCCGCATAGACGCTAACGGCTTCCGGCAGCCCACCGACCATCCAATAGAGCAGCACTTTTTCCATCAGTTCAGCATGGAAGGCGTCGGGCACCTGGTCGCCAGGCGAATATGTGGCAATCCAATCCGCCAACGACTGAGCACCAATCGCAGGCAGAAACTCCTCAAACGAAAGCGGCTCCAAGAACAGGTATTCCACTCTCCCGACGGGCATTGAGTATTCAAATTCCTGAAGTGCGAACTCAAGGAGGGACCCAGCTGCAATCACATGAAGAGAAGGTCGTTTCTCATAGAAATAACGAAGCGACGCGAGAACCTGCGGTTCTGCTTGAATCTCGTCTAGAAAAAGCAGTGTGTTGCCATCTATAATTCGCTTTCCGGCTGTGGTTTCCAACAGTGCCACTATCTTCGCCGGATCATTTGAGCGAAAATATTCAGCGTATTCGTGCCTGGCTTCAAAATTGATTTCAACGACAGACTCGAACTCGTTCTTTCCGAACAAGTCCGCAGCCAACTTCGTTTTACCAACTTGCCTTGCGCCACGCAAAACAAGAGGCTTGCGAGTATGACGAGTTTTCCACTCTTTTAGGTAACATAAGGCTCTTCGATCAATCATCAAACCACCCTTCTTGGATATTTCGGACGGTATTATATCACACAGGTTGGCTAAAATCAACGGTGATTTTTACCAATATCGCATCTGCAGGGGCTTGGCCCCGCCTGTTCTACTTGACCTCGAGCGCGCGCACGCCGAACTCCCCGCTCCACCCGCAGACCATCTTCATCGCCGCGGCCGGATCGGCGAGGATCAGCCGGCTGCGGTCGGCCTCGCGCCGCTCTTCGGGCATCTTCGACGTATCGGACATGTCGCGGTTGCCGAAGGCCGCGACGAGCGGAATTCCGGCCGGCATCGTGCGCCGCCAGACCGACGCGAACACGTCAAGCTGCGCCACATATCCGAGGTCGGTGATGTCGCCGCAGTGCACATGGCGGCGGCGAATACGCACGTGGCGGAAAGCCAACTTTTGAAACTCATCACTCCCCCCCCCCCTTTGCAGGTTGCTACGGTCACTCCATTGACTTGTCATCCTCTCCTCCAGAACATTCAGTTCCCGAGCATGGACGGCACGCACATGCCGTCCTGCAGGTCGCAGTCGTCTATCGATACGAATGCGTTTGAATCGTGGTGGACGACCCTGCCGCCGGCGCGCGAAAGGTCGTTCGAGAACACACGGCAGTTGTACATCCTGTAGTATCCCGCCGAATTCTCGATGGCGTCCTTTCCGGGGATAGCTCCGTAGAACTCGACTGGACGCCGGTAGATGTTGTGGTCGACCGTGCATCCGTAGTACGAGACCGAGCAAAATGGATGCTTCGGGATGTTCACGTCGACTATTCCTCCGCCGGCATTGTGGTGGAACCTGGAATTCACCACCTTAATGCCGACGCAGCTGTGCGAACTGATGCCCTGGTCCATTGCTTGGCTCCCGTCAAGGTTCTCAAGGACGCAATTGGTCGCGCAATTCAGCGAGAAGCAGTCCCAGGGCTGGTTTCGGACTACAATGTTCCTGACGCGTACGTTGGCGCATGACGTCATGCAGACATTGTGGCGGTATGCCATGGCCCACACAGGATAAGACTCCGGGCGCCTGCCCGTATCGAGCTTGACGTAAAGCCTGTCGTGATCGGGCGCTCCCGCCATCTTCCTGAGGAAATACGATCCAGGCCTAAGCCCCTCTAGGGACACGGAGTTCTCTCCTGGACGTTCGCCAAGCCACACGAGAGGGAAGCCTCCGCACCAATGACCGTCCTTGTTCATCGGCCATGCGTTGTTGAACAGGCTGAAGGAGAAGACGTCGTTTCCCTCGTCCTTCCATTTCGTGTCGTCCACAAGCCCGTCGATTGTCGCTCCGCCGCCGTCTATTATCGTAGGCGCACCAGGCCGCCCAGAGTGACGGGCGCTGACAAGCAACTGTTCGCGGTATGGCTTTTCGTTCGCGATCAGGCGAAGCGTGCCACCGGGTTTCAGCGCATCCAGTCCCTTTGCGATTGTCCTGAATGGCCTGGCCGCGGAACCGTCGCCGGCATCGTCTCCGCGGCAGTTGTCCACGTAGATCCCCCTGTCTTCGCCGCAGTCGATCTCGACCATTGCGAAGTCATGGCGCGCGATTGCAAGCACAGCGCGGTTTCCGCCGGCCTGCAGCGCGTCGCCGGTTTCCGCGTCCATGGCCCGGCGGATCGGCGCACCGTCCTTGAGCTCCAGGCGCACGGTCAAGTCTTTGTTCGCCCAGCTACCGCATACGGCCAGGTATCGGTCTCCGCGGCGGTAGACCGACACCAGCACGTTCGTGTCTGAGCATCGGATCGGACATGATTCGTCCCAGTATGCAGCATATACGCAGTCCGGTTCCCCTATTCCCCAGTCGACAAGCTTCTGCAGGACGCCTGCGACTTCGCCTCTGTCGGACCGACGAGGAATCGTAGGCCGCACTTCGTGCGGCAGGAGAACGGCAAGCATTGTGCGGCTGACGCGTTTCCTTTCGGCGCTGTCCTTTATCATGAGGATGCCGTCTAGCACGGTCGGGTATACCCCTCCCTGGCCTCCCTGGCATACGGCGCGGATGTAGTCTGGCGTGAAGCGCTCCTGAAAATCGTTGGTGCCGTATTTCCACTCCATGCCCATGGTATTCGTTATGAACCCGAGGGTCGGCAGTATGTTGCCGTTGGTGTGGTGCACTGTTATCCACGGGGAAATCCCGTGCTGCACGAAAAGCGTGGCCTGGCGCCTGTGGTATTCGCGGGAGTTCCAGAGCCCGTATGACGGGTGCACCTTGCCGTCGTCGTCTATCCACGCGTCGCCGGTGGCCCACGAGAAGTTGCAGAAGAAGTACGAGTTGTCGTTGTAGACGCCGTTGAACCCGTTTTCGATCATCTTCTCCAGATAGTAAAGCGCGTATTCGCGGTACGAGCCACCTACGACCGCCGACTCCGACTCCTCCCACTCGTCCTTCATGATCGCGTTTTCCGGAAGCCACTTCGTCAGTTCCCTGTTGCAGGTATACGGGTAGATGACGGGATTGTCCTTCCCGGCCAGCTGGAGTGTGCGTTCCTTTGTGCTGTTCACCGCGTTCGACACGTATTCCCGACGCTTCTCGGCCGTCATCGACGCGATCCACGCCGCGTCCTCGGGGCTTGCCGACGAAACGCGTTCGATCCACTTCTCAAAATACGAATGGTCGAATGCGCCCGTGCGCGACATCTCCGACATCCGGCGGATGTACGACCAGTCAAGAAACGCGGGATACCGCGCGGCCCAGTCGGTGAAGCTGCCCCACTGCGGAGGGGACCATGCGCCGTTGCAGTTTCTTGTGCCGATGTAGTCGAAGCCGTCCGACCATCCGCGCCATCCTTCCGGGCGGCGCTTGACCGGCGACGCCTGCACGGCAAAGACAAGCCGCCTGCGGGGTCTGTCCCCAAGCCGCCCATTGATGAAATTTGCCAACAGGGATACCGATCCGTCAGGGTGGCGGACGAGCTCTACGGCGTCGCGTTCGCCTTTCGTATCGTGCAGCCATCCCTCGTCGGTGTCGGCGGCGAAAGCTATGCCGCGTTCGTCGGCACCAATCCAGCAGTATGGTATGAAGTTGTCGGAATTGAGCTGAGGGATGGAGGAGCTGTGAAATACCACGCCTGTTCCCTGCGGCACGAATCCGGCGGGGTTGGAGCGGATGCCCTCGCCACAGGCATGAAAGAGCGGGGCCAGTCCCCGACGAAGGCGAATCTCAAGTGAGATGCGGTCAAACGCGGCGATGTCGGCAAAATCAAGTTCGTATCGTATAAGACCATCCTGCTCGAGCCGTCCGCTGAGCGAATATGCCGTGCCCTTTGACTGCCACTCAACGGCCAAGGCCTCCGGCTTGGCGATTGCAAGGCGGTTGTCAGCGCCGATGTCTATGCGCTGCCCGGCCCTTTCCCCGTACAGGGCCATCGGGCAGTCGAGAATGGGCTCTCCCTTCGCGACCACATCGCGCGGGAAGCCGTTATCGCCGAGGTCGTACTCTCTGAGAACGCAGCAGACCGATCTCCCACGCACCTCCGGGACGGTAAACCCGGGAAGGAGCGTCTGCTCCTCGCCCTTGCGTTCGTGGAGCCACGGATAGTCCTTGGCCCTAAACGTCTTTTCAAGAACTGTGGAGCCCTTTGCGTCCACCAGCGAAAGACGATAGGAGCCGTCATCCAGTTTCCTTCCGACGGGCACGACGCGGTGGATTCGCCGCGCATCTGCTTTTACGGCATATTCGCAGACGCCCTCCAGCCGGAGTGTCAGGTTTTCATCCAGGCGTTGTTCGTCTACGGACAGGTCGAGCGTGAACGCGTTGAGCGACGGATACCACTTGATGAAGCCGTCTATTTCCTTTTTGACTCGAGCCGCAGGGTTGACGCAGTTCGACAGGTCCTTCCAGTCGAACGCCGCCTTGGGGCGAGTGAAGCCCGGGATGAATCCCCCGGGCTTTGCGCCGACATCGGGCGAAAGCGCGATTCTTGTATATGACGCTGGCTCTTCGTATCCGCCGCCGATGTACGCCGGGAGCGTGGCGCAGTCAAAGCCCCCAGCGCGATAGCCGCGCGTGAAGATGAATCCCCATTCATCCGGAGCGAACTTCTCCCCGCCGAGGTCCTGCGCCGGAATCGCCGCCTCAAGCGTCCACACGTCGTCCTTGACCGTGTTGGCGATTTGGACGTTTCTCAGCTTCCATGGCGCCGCAGGCAGTCCGTATCCTGGGTTGTAGTGGTGCGTATACGTCTCGCCGTTGCAGTTTATGATCAGCTGGAACACCCCGAACTTCTTCGATTCGGCGGTTCTGAACGACTTCGGCGGGTCGAAGTGGAATTCGAAGTTGTCGTCCATGTAGGCGGAGTGGACGCCGGATGCGAGCATCAGCATGTTGCCCGGCGCCGTCTCCGCGCGGCACCGGATGTAGATCACGGACTCGTCCCAGGCAAGCGACACGTCGCAGCGGCGTGGGTCGATTTCGCCGGACGCCTTCCTTATGCCTTGGTGGAGGCATGGTTCGGAGAAGCGTAGCGCTCCATCCCATTCGCCTTCCGAACTAGTTCCGTCTATGACAGGGGCTTTCACAAGCCGCGGCATCTCGAACGCCGCCTCGGCCGACAGTGGCGCGCATGCAGCCGAAACCACTACGGCAAGAAAAGTCTTTGCGTTCATAAACTGTCAATCCAGCGCGTCGACACGGCGCAGAACGAGTCTGTCCATGAAGAACCCGGAGTTGAAGTCGTCGCTTTCCAACGGCTCAACGACCTTGACCGAGACCCAGTATTCGTACCAGTTCGGATTCGTCTTTGCCCCGTCGCTTGTGGTGTAGAAGCGCGACAGGCGGAAGCATCCGCGGTTCCCGGGGAAGTTGATCTGCCCGCCCTCGCCAAGGCAGCCGACGCCTAGCCTGTACCAGTGGTACTTGCCGTCCCTTATGAGCTTCTTTATGGTAAAGGTGCCTTCGCTTGCCGTGCTGGACGTGTAGGCGTGCGGGAAGAAGTAGCGGGGCTCTTTGACGAGCTCCGGTTTCCTCAGCCGCATGACTTTCTCGCATTCGCTGTCCGGATCCTCCATCACGTCTGTTGCCTCGGGCGTGTAGCAAAAGCGCCAGTCGGCGCAGCGGACGGAGTCCTTGGGTGCCTTTGCGACTGGCTCCGGAAGGTCTTTGAAGCGAAGTTCCCTGAGGTCGAGTTCGTCCATGATCTTCTTGATGGCGAACGGGCGGTCCGCCGTGGCGAATGGAGTCATGGAGCCCTGGACCGCCTCCTTTTCGGCTGCGAGGAATTCGCCCCGGACGGTCTTCAGTTCGTCTGCCGTCTCGGGCTTGCCGGAAAGGAGTCGCATTAGCTCGAAGTCGATGCCGCCCAGTATTTCGGCCATCTTGGCGCGGCAGTCGCGGTTGGTCTCAAGGCTTCTTGCTGCCAAGACGAGGTCGCGCAGGCTTCGCATGTTGACGGCGGTGCGCCACGGGTATTGCTGCGTGCATAAGGCGTCGAAGTCGCCGTCGGGGATTGGGTTCTCTGCGATCATTCTGCGCAGCAGGTCGATTGCCTCTCGCATTTTGGGAGCGCCCTTGCCGTAGACGCGGCACCAGATGTCCAGAAGTTCGTCGAGAGTCTTGTCGGTTCCGAACGTCGACTCTGCCATCACGAAGTTGTTGAGTTCGTAGAACGGCTGGTAGTGGAACTCGGTCTCCATGAAGTAGCGCTCCAGCCCGACGGAGCGGAAGAACTCCACGTCAGCGTGTATTGCGTCCACCGACACCTCTGGAAAACCTGTCTTCAGAGGCCCGTGGTAGAGCATGTAGTCCCATATCTGCAGATGTCGCGCCGCGCTTCCCCAATCCCTCACGAGCGAATGGCGGTAGTCGTTGAACGAGTGGGCGAGGGGCCGCATGTGGTCGGACTTTGAATACAGGTCGCATAGCTGTATCAGCACGTTCGGCTCTGGCTTGATGCCCTGCGGGAATCCCTCGGTCGAGACGTACGCGAAGGTGCGTATGACGACGTCCGGGAACTCCTTCCTGATCTTTCTCGCCATTTCGTTCACGAATTCGAGCTGCAGCCCGGCGTCGCCGCCCTCCCAGTTGCCGCCAGGCTTGCGGTTGTACTTCGAGACGACCTTCAGGCACTCCGGGCACTTGCAGAGGTATCCGCCAGAATTGTCCATCTCAGAGAAGTCGTAGATGCACGGGTAGTTGACGGGGTCCTTGGCGCGGTCCTTCTTGATGAACGACACGAGGGAGTCGTAGCATATCCGCTTGACGTCCGGGTTGGTGAGGCACAGTTCGCCGAATGGGCGGGCCTCTCGCACGCCACGTTTGTTCATCCTGAAGTACTCTGGGTGGTCCTTGAAGTACTTCTTGTCAGAACAGTAGAGGTAGTAGGTGTGGTAGATTGTCTGCGGCGAGAGGCGGTGCCTGCCTTCCAGCTCGTCCATGCCGTCCGTCGGATATCCGTCGCCTGTTCCGTTTGTGCGCAGGCGACGCGTGTAGTCTATGATGTGTGGGAAAGTCGTTTTCCGGAAGATGTGGTTGTCCTTGAAGTAGAAGTTGCGCACGGGAATCGCCGGGGTCTTGGTGACGTCACAGCATGTCGCGACGGCGTCTGGGTTCCTGTCGCACGGGTCGTTCCCGGAAATCGTCGTGAAATAGCAGTTTGCCGAGCGCCGCAGGAACTCTGCCGCGCCGTAGGACGCCGCCGTGCCGGTCCGCGCCAGGATGAACGTCTTTCCCCTTGTGGTCACAAGGCGAAACGTCTGGTTGTCCCTGAGCGTCGCGGCATCCAGCCCCGCAGCTTTCGCCGCGCGCGTGTTTCCAACGTAAATGACGGTTTTCGCGGCTGTTGGCGCCCTGGACTCGGAGTAAAGCGGAATCTCCCTGCCGGTGACGCGCCTGAGCACATTGGTGATGTCGCGAGAGCCCGCAAGGCCCCACTTCTTAATCGGGTCGGCTTCGTATGCGTCTTCGTGGACGACTATTGCGTCCGCGAGTCTGTATGCGGCGGCCGGCGTCTTGGCGGATGCCCCCGCCGCTCCTGCCACTGCCAGGAAACAGGATAAAATCGCCTTGTTCATTCGCCTGCTCTACCTGAATATAATCGGGAATCCGGGATTCGGGTCGGCAAGCCGCACGAGGAGTCGGCCCCTGCCCGCAAGCTTTGGCAGCGTGTGCGCGGCATCAAGACCGGCTTCAGAGCCGCCGTAGACGCCAGCTTGGACGAACACCCCGTCAAGCGCAAGCGCCTTTACCGACGCAATGCCATCCGCCTCGTCTAGTTCCAGTATGCCGTCACCGTTGATGCGCATCACGGCCTTGCTTCTGCCCTGCGACGACCCGAACGCGCATGGGGCGGACTCCGCGGCGACGCGCAGTACGCCGCCGTTGATGGTGACGTTAGTCGTGGCCGTCCATCCAGCGCCCCAGTCGAAGACGAGGCGCCCGGAGTTGACGGTCAGCGAACCGGTCGTGTCGGATCTGCCGTTTACGAAACAGGTCTCCTCGGATCCTGTCGCCTCGAAGACGAGCGACGCCATGCCGCGGAACGCCACCGAGTTCGTCGGCGAGAAGTAGCCCGTCGCCGAACGGCCGTAGTAGGCGCATTGCGATGCATAGGCGTAATACGGCCTTCCTGAGATTGTCACAGTGGCCGGGACGGCGCTCGTCACCACGCCGTAGCCCGAGCTCTTTTCAGTCACCTGGGACATGCCGTAGGCATACGTACCGAAGCACCGGACGCGCTGATCGTGGCCGTTCAGGTCGAGGACGCCGCTCTGCGCGACGTCGGCGCGGCCGAACGTGAATATCTTTCCGGAGTTGAGGACCTGATCGTTCTCGCAGACAAGCGTCGCCGTCGATCCTAATGCTACCGAATACACGCACACGCCAAACGCCGTGTATTCGTTGCCGGTTGCGGCAAGGTGCAGAACGGCGTTATGCCCGGTAAACCTCGCCCCGACGCCGCCAGTCAGGGTTATTGGAGGTCCCTCTATCCAGGCCGTGTTGCCGCCGAACACGTAGAAGTTGATGTTACCGTCCCCCTCAATGCCTCCGCGTATCCTTAGCTTGCCTATGTCGATGTAGGACGAGCTGGCCTCTACCGATAGCTTGCCGTTCAGCACAAGCGAGTCGCGTCCTGCAATATTGGGCCGGTTCTTCCCCGACACCAAGCCAGTAACCTGAATTGGCACGTCGTTTGTCAGGCAGTCGAAGCGAAGGAGCGTATTGGCGCCGACAACCGATGTGCGCGACGTCGAGCCAAGTGCGGCCTTGGAGCCGACGACGACGGATGCACACGAGAATTCGAAAGGTCGCGCCAGTGACGAGTTGTCGCCGTTGAGGCACAACGAGCCGTCGCCCGTCACCGGCAGCGTGGCACTGCCGGCGCTGCTGACGTCGCCGTCCAGCCTAAGCGTCGCATTCGCGCCAATCGTCCACCCTGCCGTGTTCGCGGCCGTCATCGCGATGTTTGCCGAGACGGAGGACGTGACCGCCTGGCTCGCCTCAACGGCCGTAATGCCTCCGGCAATCGAGATTGTCCTGCCAGAAGCAGAGCCGAGCGAGAACGGGAACGTCGACAGGAACTGAAGTTCGTTGACCGAGACGTCCCCGGTCGCCGTGGCGGAGGCGCCGCCCTCGGAGAAGACCAGCGTGGCGCCGCCGTCTGACAGGTCAGGAGTCTTGCCGTCTTTCCACACGCCGGTCGCCATGAGGGAGTCGCCCTCTGTCGTCGACGTCCAGACATACGTGTCGTATACAGGATCCTTCGGTATGTAGCGTACCGAAATGGAGCCTTCGCCGGAGAACTGGGCGCCGAGCTCGCTCGCCGTGTATTTCCTGCCAGCAACAATCTCGTTGTCGCCGACGAACAGACGGTCAACATAGACGTCCTGCTCCAGTACGACGCAGCCCGGAGACTTCACCGTGAAGCAAACGTTGCTGTTTGAGAAGGTCTTCGACGAGGAAATCTTGAACACGCCTCCCGTGACCGTGACGGACTCGCCGCTCCAGCCTGCGCCCCACTTCATCACCAGAGTGCCGCTTGCCACTCCGAGGTCGCCGGAAGACGTCGAGACAATGTTGACCAGATTCAGCGTCTGCCCCGATCCGTTGTACAGGAACGACGCCTTGCCCTCGAACTTGAACGGGTAGACGCAGTTGTTTACCTTCACTCCGTTCGCCTGCAGCGTTGCCGGAGAGGCGCTCTTGACGAGGGCAAACGACGTGTTGCCCTCCGCGACCTGGATGTCGTCGCCGTTCAGCGTCTTCACGCGCGTCGAATATCCATTCAGGTCAAGGCCAGGCCCCGTCCCCGTCCCCCCGTTGAAGCATAGACCGCCGGTGCCGGCGGACGAATAGAGCGCATCCGTCGCTCCGCACCTGACGCCTACACCGCCGATAAACCGAAACTGAGCGAACTTGCTTCCGTTCGTGTTGAGAAGCACCGTGCCGCCCAGGGTGCTTGCGTTGCGCACCTGAAACCAGCCGTTACCGTTGGCGCAGTTGATCGGCCCGTCGAACGTCACGGTCCCCCCGTTCAGAATGTACGCCTGCGGAGAGCCTTCATTTACGTAATACGTGTTGAAGGTCGAAGTGCCGAAATTGACGCGGCCCGATCCGCCGAACGTGAGCCAGTCCCCCGAGACGAAATCGTCCGCGAACTCAATGATTGAATCGCCTGCCGACAAGGAGATGCGCGACAGGCGCGAACCTTCGACAATGAAGTCGTTGGTCGTGCTTATGATCTTGGTCTCGCCGGACCCAATCGTGGCAACCCCTCCGTTCACAGTCCAGGCCGCCGCATTCAGCACGCAGCCAAGGATGGCGCATCCGCAGATAAAACGTTTCAGAGCATTAGTGTTCATTGCAAACCTCCTGTTATGTTGACCCTGTTTTGAGTCGGCGGAATTATACCACAAAACTTCCAAGCAACTCCGTCTGAGGAAAAATAAAAAGTCAGCATTGTCAGCAGAAGACGCCCGACAGGGAATCAGGTCAACGACAGGCGAGTCAGCACAAAGGGAAGCTTTCGCCTGGCATGTACACTGGATTGCCTCCGTTCGTGCTGCGCAGCTTTTTCCCTGCGTTTTGTAGGATTGTCCGCGCGATTGCCTCTCCGAGCCTGGCGCAGTCGGCGACAATGCAGGCCGGGGAAAATGCAAGCACCGGTTCATTGCCCACGTTGGCAAACGTGACGACTCGCACTTCCCCTGGAATGCGCACACCCGCGTGCATGAGGGCCATGACGCCTCCAATCGCCAGATAGTCGTCCGTAAAGAGAAGGACGTCGGGAAGCCAGTCGCGGTTCTTGCGCAGCCGGTCTGAAAACGCCTTCATGCCGGCGGCAGTGACTTGATTCGGCGTCGGATCCCGTTCGCACGGAACAGTCCAGCGTTCGCTGCCTATTCCAACCGCAGACAAATCTGGAATGGCGTCGAACATCTCCGGATATGCAAAGCTCACTTGAAGAACTCGACGCACGTTCGCCCTTCGGCAATGACCGACAAAGTCTTTGATTGCCGTCGAGAAGTCGAGACGGAGATGATTCCCAAGGATCGACTCGTCCAATGCGGCGCATCCCCATGTGTTGCTGAAGGATAGATATGGCACATGATGCGACTCGATCCAGCGCTGAAGTTGCCGACTCGAGCCCTCAATCACGACAAAGTCAATCTTAAACGAGAGGATCCTGTCTGCCATCGTCAGGTCGTAGGGTGTGTGTTTCCCGGCCCTGTGTTCGACGTTTGTGCGAATGACGGCGAATCCGGCGCGCGCAAGAATCCGCTCCATCGCATTGAACATGCACAGCGAGCTGTACGATTCGGATTCGTTCCTGCTCTGGACAACCAGCACGACGCCTTTCCACTCCCTGCGCCGGGCAACATCGGCAGCCACAGTGCATCCAAGCCTGGGGCGGGACACGACGAACCCGTCGCGCACCAGCTGCGCAATCGCCTCGCGCGGGATACGCTGGCTGACGCCGAGCGTCTTGGCCATTTCACGCCATGTCGGCAGTCGGTCACCCTCGCGATACCGTCCTGTGCGAATCGCGTCCTTCACACCCTTCACCACCTGCTCGGCTAAGCCTAGCGGACTTGATCGGTCTATCTCTACGGGAAATTTTCTCATGATTTGATTATACCGAATCTTCGAGTGCCTCGTCAATCCCGTCTCCTCTGGCTGTTACTAAGCCGGCAGGGCGGCCTTGCCCAAAGCTCTCCCTTCTATCTACACAATTGACACATGCTGTTGATAACTATTAGATAAATGTAGCCATGATGTGATAATTTTCTCCTTGACAAAAAGCAAAATTTCATTTCCCCCTTTATTTATTGGGGTTTTCGTGTTTCTCCCTTTTTCTTTGTCGCATAATATTAAATAAAAAAATGTTCACAACATAGTTTATAATTTGCTATACTATCGGACATGAACCCTAGCCATAGTCTATCCTATCAAGTTGTGGTTGTCGGTGGTGGCCATGCCGGTGTCGAGGCTGCTCTTGCGGCCGCCAGGATGGGTGCCGACACCCTTCTTGTCACGTCCGCAATCGCCGCCATCGCCCGTATGCCATGCAATCCTTCCATCGGAGGTCTTGCAAAAAGCCATCTTGTCTACGAGCTTGACGCCCTCGGCGGCGAAATGGGCAAGAATGCCGACGCAACTGCCCTTCAGGCAAAGACGCTCAACCGGAGCCGAGGACCTGCCGTCTGGGCCACAAGATGCCAATGCGCAAAAGCCGAGTACGCCGAAAGGTTTCAATCAATTCTACGCCAACAGTCCGGACTGACACTTCTTGAAGACAACGTAGTCGGACTCGCATGTAATCCATCATCCTCTGGACCAGAAGAGTTCAATGTATATGGTGTCCATACCCTTAGACACGGCACTATCACCGCAGAAGCTGTCGTTATAACAGCCGGAACTTCTCTGCGCGGAAGAACATGGATTGGTCTTGAGTCTTCTGAAAGCGGCGGTGACGACCGACCGGCAGTAAACCAGCTTTCAGACTCCCTTGCCAGTCTTGGTTTTGAACTCTTTCGGCTAAAGACAGGCACTCCTCCTCGCATTTCCTTTGATTCCTGTGACTTCGACAAGTGCCAGATACAGAACGGGGAATGCCCCCGCCCGTTGTTCCATGTGGAACACGCCACCCAATTGTTCCACGTGGAACATCAACCTAGTGTTGCAAATCATACGTATGAAGATATTCCTAGACCGCAACACCAAGATGAGACGGTTACTACGACTGTTCCACATGGAACATTGCCAGAGCTGCCGTGCTGGCTGACACACACAACTGCAAAAACACATGAGATAATAAGGTCTGGACTGGCTAAATCAGCCCTATACGGAGGAAAAATCACTGGAACAGGCGTTAGATACTGTCCGAGCATAGAGGACAAAATCGTTAGATTCGCATCTGCCAATCAACATCATGTCATGCTGGAGCCTGAAGATTCCTCTTGCACTATCATATACCCAAATGGATTGAGCTGCTGCCTCCCAAAAGAAATTCAGACACAAATGGTTCATTCGGTCCCTGGTCTTGAACACGCCGAGATACTCAAATACGCTTATGCAATAGAATACGACAGCATCGATGCACGGGAATTGAAACATTCGCTTGAATCAAAAAGAGTAAGCGGACTATTCTTCGCCGGACAGATCAATGGCACGACTGGATACGAGGAGGCTGCTGCGCAGGGGATTGTAGCCGGAATTAACGCAACAAGACATGTCAGAAAGGAGGAGCCTATAATATTAAGCAGACAGGATGCCTACATAGGCGTCATGATCGACGATCTTGTCACAAAGGGTACAGACGAGCCGTACAGAATGTTTACAAGCAGGGCGGAGAGGCGTTTGTTGCTGAGGCAAGGCAATGCACGCTATCGGCTGCTGTCTACGGCAAAGGAAATCGGATTGAAAGACACAAGCGAGCTTCATCAAGCCTCTGTTGAGTTGTCCATAATCAATGCGGCGGTTGAAAACAATTATGCAATCGACTATACAAGCATTTTGTTAAATGAAATAACACCAAGTCAAAAAAGGAGAATAGAAAAAGAGTTAGATATTATGCGTCATTATGAGCCATACATAAGACAGGAAGAAAAAGCCGCCTTGAAGGCAAAGGAAGATGAGAAACTAAAGATTCCCATGTGGCTGGACTTTGATCGGTGCAACTCAATCAGATACGAAAGCAGGGAAAAGCTAAAAAAGGTCAGGCCTGAAACGCTCGCGCAGGCCTCAAGAATACCCGGAGTCAACCCGGCCGACATTGCCCTACTTGGAATAATAATAAGAAGAGGGCATATCTAAAAGGTAATTTAAAACTTATTAAGTGAAAATATACGACAAAAATTAAAAATAAATGCACTTATAAAAGTTATAAACAAAAGATGTTCATAAACTGACAATAAAAGTTGATTTCTTGTTTAACACGCAGCATAAAAATTTTGTTATATTCTGCGCGGGTAGAAAAAAGAGAGAGAAAGATGAACGAGACAATTGACATCAACTCAAAGCTGCTTTGGGAAAGGGCAAGAACCATATATCTTTCCACACTGCAGTCGGCGGAAGACAAAAGCCAAGTCGAGAGATATCTGTCAATGATCACAACCGTCACCCGAGAGGGTAATCGATTTGTGATTCTTACGTCCAACTCCTATGCCGCAGATTTTCTTAGAACGCAGTATGCAGGAAAGTTCAAGAGCTGCCTCGACCTGGCGGGGGGCGATGCTGAACTTGAAGTCGAATTCAAGTTCGACGAAAACTCAAAGCCAGCGATTATAATGCCGGCTGTGCCCAAGCATGAATCACAACAGACAGAGAGAATGTCTACGTTCTCCTCTACGATGCCTCTAAACGAAGAGTACACTTTCGAGGAGTTCGTGCGAGGTCCGTCAAACAGCTGGGCACTTGCAGCTGCGCAGGGGGTCGTTGCAAACCCTGGCAAAAGCGGGTACAACCCACTTTTCATACATGGCGGCACCGGGCTTGGAAAAACGCACCTGATGCAGGCTATAGGAAACGAGCTGCACAGAAAAAACCCGGCAATGGCAATATGCTACCTCACAGCAGAGACATTTCTGAACGAATATGTCAACGCACTTAAGAACGGCCAGGCAGAATCCTTCAGAAACAGATATCGCACGATAGACCTGCTGATGGTCGACGACGTGCAGTTTCTACAGAAGGGCAAGCAGTTCCAGGAAGAGTTCTTCAACACCTTTAACGCTCTTCAGCAGGCGCACAAGCAAATCGTAATGACCTCCGACGTCGCGCCTAAGAACCTTCCTCTCATAGAGGAAAGGCTGATATCGAGATTCGAAGGCGGCATGGTGCAGGAAATAGAGTCGCCCAACTACGAGACAAGGCTTGCAATTCTGAAGAAAAAATCAGAGGGAATGACCCCGTCTATACCCGACGCTGCGCTAGAGTTCATCGCAGATACGATAAAAAGCCACGTGAGGGCAATGGAAGGCGCATTGAGAAAGGTTAGCATCTTCCGAACAATGGATCCCGCGACACATCTTACAAAGGAGATTCTGTCGAGGCTGCTCAACGACTTCATAGAGAAGGAGAAGAGCTTCAAGAAACTTACTATAGAGGAAATACAGAGCGCAGTCTCAAAGAAATACTCGATAGAAGTGAGCCAGATACTCTCGCCGGAGCGCACACAGTCTCTTGTCACCCCGAGACAGCTCGCGATGTACATAGCGCGAAAGTTCACTACAAAGGGCCTCCCTGAAATAGCCGAACAGTTCAATAAGAAGCATTCGACGGTGATCCACGGAGTGAAGAGCATCGAGAAGAGACTCGACGTGGAGGAAGAGCTCAGGATGAATCTCGAGGAGATACTGTCGGAGCTGGGGTGCAAGTTCTCTGACAAGATCTGAGTTATCACAACCTGAATACAACATGAAGAAAACCCATGCGGATGTCTACAGAAAACTACAGCAGCTCTCGAGTTGTCTCTACATGTATTCAAGTCGTGCATGTAGAGATGAACATGGCGGAGATCGGAAAAATGGCCACAGGCTTGAACGAAACGAACTTGTCTACACAATCTACAGGCTCTAATAATATAAATATTCTACTTTAACTTACAGTCAGTATTTGGTACAATCACAAACCAGACAGGCTACAAAGGAGAAAACAAGACAATGAAATTCAAAATCATGCGCTCCAAGTTCATCGAGGGGCTTAAGTCGGTGCAGAACGTCGTTGCCGGGCGGGGTTCCCTCCCCATCATTCAAAACGTGCTTCTCGAGGCAAATGGCAGCGACCTCCGGATGACTACCACCGACCTGGACATTTCGATAAAGTCCCTCTGTCCATGCGAGATTGCGGAAGAGGGATCTTCGACCCTTCCGGTCAAGCTTCTCTTCAACGCAATAGCAAAGGTGGCCGAGGGAGAGGTAGAGGTTGAAATAGACTCCAATGAGCGCGCGAGCATAAAGGCAGGCAACGCAAAGTTCAAGCTCGCAGGAATGCCCGCATCCGAGTTTCCAAAGCTGCCGAAGGACGAGGAATCGTATGCGTACACCATACCGCAGCAGGTGCTGAGGGAGATGCTCCGCAAGGTGGCGTATGCCGCAAGCCAGGACGACACACGGCGCACGATAAAGGGCGTTCTGATGAGTTTCCTCGGCTCAAAGCTGACCATGGTCGCAACGGACGGCCGAAGGCTCGCCCTTGTCGAGAACGAGATGGAGTTTCCAAAGGACGCCGAAAAGGACATAGTGCTTCCCTCAAAGGCCGTGTCTGAACTTCAGAGGTCGCTTTCGGGAGAGGGCGATGCATCGGTCATGGTGCAGAAGTCCCAGATATGCTTCCAACTTGGAAACGTGATGATATACTCCAAGCTGATGGAGGACGCATATCCAAACTACCGCCAGGTCATCCCCAAGGAAACCGCAGAGCGCATATCGGTAGACAGGCAGCTTCTCCTTGACGCCCTCGACAGGGCGAGCGTAATGACGATGGACGAGGCTCATTCTACAAAGCTGATATTCTCCAGTGGAAAGCTGACGGTCAGCTCGAATGCGTCTGACATAGGTGAGGCAAAGGACGAGGTGGCGATAAAGTACGCAGGTCCCACGATTGAAATAATGTTCAACCCCAACTACGTGATGGACTGCCTGAAGGCCATAGACGACGATGAGGTCAGCATAAACATCAACGACGGCCATTCTCCTGCTGTAATCACCTGCTCCATACCGTTCCTGTATGTGATAATGCCACTTCGCATAAGCTGAAAGGAGTAGCTCACATTACGTAGGCAGTGTGCGGAGCCATCGGTGAACCTCTGGATAAACAAGAACTACCCTATCATCATATCCTGTGCCAAGGAACTTTCGCGCTGGACTGAGCGCGAGGTAGAGGCGATGGGATATCGTACGGTTGAGGTAACCGAAAACACCGTCGTAGTGCGGGGGGATATGAGAGACGTGATGAAGCTTAATCTCAAGCTTCGCACCGCTCACCGCGTACTCGTCCCTCTTCTGCGGACGCGTTGCAGGAACATAAAGGAAATGTATCTCGCAGTCAACTCGATCGACTGGGAGAACCTGATCGAGGCCGACGGCTACATCTCAGTTTCTTCCGTCGTCCACAACAACACCATTCGCGACACTCGCATACCGTCGCTCTATGCCAAGGACGCGGTGGTAGACAGGATTCGGGACAAGTGCCATATGCGTCCCGATTCGGGAAGGGAGAACAAGGGCGCTGCGATTTTCCTGTACTGGGAGCGCAACGAGCTCATCGTGTACCTTGACACGTCAGGAGAGCCGCTTTCAAAGAGGGGATACAGGAAGATACCGGGATCGGCTCCCATGCAGGAAACGCTTGCGGCGGCGTGCATAATGGCGATGGGGTGGAAGCCTGACACGCCGTTCGTGTCGCCGATGTGCGGAAGCGGAACTCCGGCGATAGAGGCGGCAATGATCGCTATGAACAAGGCTCCTGGTTCACTCAAGGGTCATTTCGCATTCCAGTCCGTAAAGGGGTATGGCCACATAATACCCGGCGAGTCAGCCCCCAGAGTTGCTCCACGCCAGAGGACAGGCGCCTCGCCCGAGCAGATATGGAAGGAAATAGTCCTCGATGCGAAGGCAGAGGAAAAGACCGAGGGACTTCCCAGGATAATCGCAACCGACATCTCGCCCGAGGCAGTGGACAATGCGCACATCAACGCAATCGCCGCCGGTGTCGCACCCTACATTGAATTCTCTGCATGCGACTTCGGCGACACGCCGATACCTCCGTGCGACGACTCCGGAAAAGGATGCGTGTTCTTCAACCCAGAATACGGAATCAGGCTTGGCGACCCGGAAGAGCTTGCCCCGGTTTACAAAAGGATAGGCACTTTTCTGAATGAAAAATGCTCCGGCTGGACGGGGGCTCTCATCACCGGAAACCCGGATCTCGCCAACCTTGTCGACCTTTACTACAGAAACCGCGTACCATTCTTCAACGGACCAATAGACTGTCGTCTGTTCGTATATGAGGGATGTGCGCTGAAAGGGCATAACCAGTCATGAACTTCGAGGAATTCATCACACCGCAGGCTGCCGCGGAAGAGCAGGAAGAGGAAGTCGCCGCTCCAGAGGAGCTGGACGTACAGAAGGCCGTTGTGGAGTCTCTTGCCGCAGACAAGGTTGTTCAAGACGAAAAGATCGCGTGCCTCACAAGGGAGAAGGAGGAGCTTGCGAAAGCCCTCAATGCTGCGGAAAGTCGTCTGGCAGAAATGCAGAAGCAGATAGAAGAGCTCCGCAAGACCCTTGAAGGATATGGCGACATTCTGGCAAAGAACACCGAGGAAAAAGCTTCCACTCAAATAACTTTGCTGGAGCGCCATGAAGAGTTGGACGAGCGGTTTTCCGGAGAATTTCGAGATCATGTAATAGAGGTTATAAGGGAGGCACGTGATTCAGCCGAGAAGGAGGGTCGCGTCAGGAGAGCCCAGATTCTTGAAAGTGTTCTTGTTGCAAATGATCCTGTAGGGGAGCTGTCAAGTAGGCGTGCGAAACTTGAGAAGCTATTTGCCGACAATGGAAACATATTGACTGGCAATGTGCTTTCGGAACTCAAAAAGCAGGGAATATCCCACAAGGAAGGTGAAGAGTACCTACTTCCTTCCGAAATCTTGAAGCGTTCCTTTTGATAATTATCAACAAAGTAATAAACACAGTAGATAAAAATGTTGATAAGTTGATAACTATGTTGATAATGTTGATAACACCCCCCTTGCAAGTTGATAAAATAAAGTCCATAATATGCGTCTGCCGTGACTAAGCTAAATCCTATAGTATGTCTTAAGATCAGGGAAGCGCGTCGATCACGCGGTCTTTCCCAGAGCGAGCTTGCAGCCGAAGTGGGATGCAAGCAGTCTGCGTTGTCCATGTTTGAGCAGGGTGACGGCACGAAGCTAAACGATGCTGTAGTAGAGAAACTTGCCAAGAAGTTCGGCGTAGACATCAAAGAGGCTGCGGCTGAGCGCGAAGGAATCAGTCCGCCGGCGGTTGTGCAGGTTGGCAGCCAGTCTTCCGCAGTTGGTTTCTGTCCGAATCCTAAATGTCCTACCAATCGTCTCTACAAAGTCGGCGGGCGCAACTGCTATCGTCCCGACCGTACGGCTGCCGATCCAGTAGGCGGCAAGTTCTGCGCGATATGCGGCGAGGTTCTTGAGAAGAAATGCCCGAACTGCGGCGCGGCTGTTCACGACGGAGCATACTGCTCGTTCTGCGGTTCTGCATACGTATCGGCCTATGAAGCATAAAACGGCGAAGGCACTGGCGATTGCGGCCATTCTGCTGGCGGGCGCGGCGTCCGCCGGAATCGTCCGCTCGCGCGTCATCCCTGCATCGGCGTGCGGGGAGCTGGCGCCGCAGGCGGGCGGGCGGCTCGTCATGCCGTCGTTCGACGGCAGCAAGGTTTCCGTCACCCTTGGCCGGCGCATGGCGTCGGTTACGGGCCACGCCTCCTTCGGCGGAATGTCCGACGGGGCGAACCACCGGAACGCGACGGTCGTCGAGACGCCGTCTGGGTTCGTTGCGACCGTCATGGACGAGAGGGCTCGCAAGGTACTTGTCTTCCGATGGGACGGCGAGAACCTGCGTGTCGTGGAGCGCACGCTTCCAAGTCGGCGCGGACACTGCGGTACGAAGTCGAGCGACCTCAGGCCGAAGTCGGCGTCGGGGTCCGAACCTGGGATGGCGAGCCAGAAGGCCGCACGGGTGTCTTCCCTGACAGGCGACCCCCTCGTCGACGGCAAGAGCATGCTCATAGGCGAAACGCTCACGAACGTCGTGGACGTCCTGTTCGCGTTCGACGCGTCCGCCGCGTCGTGGGTGCGCACGGCATCCTCCTTCGCCGGCGAGAAGGACGCGGTTGGGCTTTTCGCCGAGGACCGCGTCGCGAACATGAACAACGTTCTCGCCAACAGCGGGCTTGGCAGCAGGTTCTCGTACCGGATGGCAGGCACCATAGTGGTCTCGACTGACGCACGGACCGTGCGCACCTACTACGGCACCGCCGACCTGGACGCGATCACGGACTACCTCGCCGGCGTGCGGACGGACTCGAATTCTTCGCGCGCGGCGGACTGGAAGAGGATACGCAACAAGCGCAAGGAAGTGGGCGCTGACATCGTGACGTTCCTCGTAAAGGGCTCCGAGTCGGGCATTGTGGGAATCGGCTTTGCGCTGAACGACTGGTCCATCTCCGACTCGACCTTCCCGGACCGCGCCTACAACGCCTGCGCTATCACAGTCGCCGCATACGACAGCACCATAGCCCACGAGTGCGGGCACAACATGGGCGCCGGGCATGCGGAAATGTCAGATGCCTCGAATTCCGGACCCCAGCTCTACGGATACTCTACAGGGCATTACTTCAACGTCACGAATTCCGAAGGAGTAATCATCGACCACTGCATGACCGTCATGGGATACAACGACGACGGCTACAGCGCGACGCACGCCAGCAATTGGCGGTCGTACGCCAAGTCGCACTACGTGACCGTCAAGGGCAAGAGGGTGAGGCTCATAGACTCCGCATACTTCGACGACAACTGGGCGGCGGGATACTTCCGCGAATCATGCTACTTCTCCAACCCCTCGGTCGGCTGCCGCTACGACGACCCCGTGACCGGCAAGAGGGTGAAAAGCGGCGTGCCAACCGGTACGTCGTCGCACAACAACGCCAAGCTTCTGCGGCTCTCCTATCCGCTTGTGGCGAACTACCGGCTCCACAAGGACGCGCTCCTTGTCTCGTGCAGCGGGAAGGGGTCCGTAGCCGGAGGAGGCCTGTACGTGCCGGGGAAGAAGGTGAGTCTCGTCGCCACTCCGGCTTCCGGCTATGCGATCTGCGGCTGGTATTCCGACGAGAAGATGAAGAATCCGCTGCCGGGGCTGTGGCAGGAAACGACATACAAGTACACGGTGCCTTCCGGCGGTGCGACGGTATACGCCAAGTTCCGCGCAAAGACAAGTTCCGCCGCGCAGAAGCTCACGGTCGAGCCGGAGACAGACTTCGTCGCGGTTGGGTCGGGCAAGTACCTGAAGGTTCCGCTCTCTATCGACGCGGGCTGCCTTCCGACGGTAAAGGTGAAGAATCTCCCCGCAGGGCTGTCGCTCGTTAGGCAAAGCAGCGACGGAAGCTGGGTGATAAGGGGCACCCCGACGTCGGAGGGCGAGTGGACGGTTACTGTGACCGTGTACACTGAGGCTCGCAAGGACGGCGTCTCCACTACGTTCGACATATTCGTCGGCGAGTGGAAAGGTCCGACGCCCGTCACTATCACGTCCAAGCTGCGCACGGGCGTCGGAGCGTACGAGACTCTCTCGGAGGGGTCTTCGACCTCGGTGTACAAGGGAGTAAAGCAGAGAATCGCCGTATCGTGCGCAAATATGTCCGGCGAAAAGGATCCGTTCGTGGTGGAAGGTCTTCCGCCGGGGCTCTCGTATGCGGACGGCGTCATCTCCGGTGTTCCGACGACATGCGGCAGCTTCAAGGTGTGGGTGATGCCGCGCAGGTCGTGGAAGTGGGAAGGCTCCTCGTCGTTCACCCTGCGCGTGAGGGCCCTGCCGGCATGGGCGAAGGGCACTTTCGCCGGAGCCGTGCAGTGCACCAACTCGCTGCGCTCCGCCGTGTGGCGCGGCGGCCCCGCGACGCTGACGGTCGGGCTGACAGGCAAGATCAGCGGCAAGATCCAGCTGAACAAGGGCGGCACGGCGACTTTCTCCTTCTCCTCGTTCACCGCCCAGGAGGAAGGTTCGTTTGTGGCGCAGGGCACCGCGAAGGTTGTGAAGGGCGGCAAGACATGCAAGTTCGCCATGACTCTGCGGGTCTCCGGCGATGCGGACTCGGCCGGGCTTGCGGAGCTTTCGATGTCGGGAACGGCCAACAACCCCGCGAGCACTTTTGGATGGGATGTCGCCGGGGGCAAGCTCGCGCAGACGCGCTGGACGGGGGCCGACAAGGCCCTTGCATCCGCTATCAAGGGGCGCGAATTCACGGTCTTCACGAAAAAGGCCTTGGCGAAGGACTACCAGTACAAGATGATGGTGAAGTTTGGCGCGGGGGGAACGGCCAACGTGAAGTACCGGGCGAAGGACATGTCCACCGGCAAGTGGTTGCCAAACACGTATTCGGCCTCCGGCACTACGTGTCTGCTGGAGAAGACGAAAAAAGGCCATGTGGCGCTTGTGCCGTTTCTGGTGAAGAACCCAGTCCTTTCCTACGCCGAGGTCGGCTTCAACCTGTCTGCGGACGGGCAGGTGTCGTCGCGTTTCGCCAATACAAGCTGGAACGTTGGGGACCCTCCAAACTGCAAGGGCTTTGCTTGGGGAAAATGATACTGGAGGCATCATGGTCAAGCTTGACGGAACGTACGCAATCGACGCGCTCGAGAACATCGGCAGGTACGCCGGGCTCGGCGCGAACTTCGCGAAGGCCTGCGAATTTGTTGCGAAGGGCGAATTCGGCTCGCTGAGGCCCGGGCGCAACGACATCGACGGCGACAGGGTCTTCGTCAACTGCGACGACGCGCAGTACGTCGCGCAGGCCGACCGCCCGAACGAGCTGCACCGCAGGTACTTCGACATCCACGTTCCCCTGGAGTCCGACGAGCGCATCGGCATGGCGGCGCTCGACCCGTCCGTGGAGTTTGACTTCGACGAGGCGGCGGACTGCGGGCATCCCGTGCAGCCGCTCGACTGGTTCACCGTGAAGCGCGGGGAGTTCGCGATCTGCTGGCCGTCGACATGCCCGCACGCGCCAGCCGTGACGCCCGACGTGCCGAAGAGGGCGCGCAAGCTCATCGTCAAGGTGCTCGCGTAGCCATGCGCCTTTTCGACACCCACTGCCATTTCGAGACGGCGAACGCGGACGAAATAGCCGCTGTGCTCTCCCGCGCAAAGGCGGCAGGCGTGGAGAAGGTCATGGTTGTCGGCGGAAGCCCGGCGCTCAACTCCGCAGCCATCATGGCCACGGAGTTGAGCAAAGGCTCGCCTACGGTGCTTTGCGCGACGGGATTCGACAGGGACCAGATAAACCAGCCAAACATCACTTCTTCACCTTCATCTTCACCTTCACCTCTTCCCCCTCTCTCCGCCTGGGGCGAGATCGGGCTCGACTACCACTACTCGCCGGAGACCAAGGACGCGCAGAGGCGGCTCTTCGCCGAGCAGCTGGAGGAGGCCCGTCGGCGTGGCCTTCCTGTCGTAATACACACGCGCGAGGCGGCGGCGGACACGATCGCGCTTCTCCGGGAGATTCCTTCGCGGGGGATCATCCACTGCTTCACGGGGTCGCCAGACGAGGCGAAGGCGTATCTCGACCTCGGCTTCTACGTGTCGATCTCCGGCATCGTCACGTTCCGCGCGGCCGACAACGTGAGGGAGTCTGCGCTTGTCGTGCCCGACGACCGCATCCTCATCGAGACGGACTCTCCGTTCCTCGCGCCGGTGCCGTTGCGCGGACGTCGGAACGAGCCGGCGTTCATCCGGCACACGTGCGAGTTCCTCGCGCGCCTTCGCGGCGTTCCCGCGGAGGACTTCGCGGAGCTTACTTTCGCCAACGCGGAGTCCGTCCTGGCCCCTGTCCGCGGTGCCGAGCCTCAGACGTAGACGTAGTCGTTCAGGACGGGCTGGAGGCCTTCGCCCGTCAGGTCTGCGTACATCTTCGCGAGGCTGCGTGCGTCGCTGATCTCGAACTGCTCGTCGCCTTCCCTGTCCGAGTCCGGCGCCTCGCCGTACTTCGACGCATGGTCGCCGATTCCCGTCGAGACCCCGGCGGAGACCTTCGTCGCGGCGATCTTCGTTATGCCGTTGCGGAACGACGCGCTCTCGCGCGAGGAGACGGTTATGCCCGCGAAGGGGAGGAAGAGCCGGTATGCGCAGAGCACCTGGCACAGCTCGCGCTCTCCGATCTCGCCGGGCCTGATGTCGGCGTGGTTGGCGATCGGCCGGAGGCGCGGACACGACAGGCTGATCTCGGCCTCGGGGTACTTGCGTTGCAGCCAGCATGCGTGGAGCGCCGTGGCGAGGGCGTCCTTGCGGAAGTCCGAGAGGCCGAGCAGGGCGGAGAACGCGACGCCGCGCATTCCGCCGCGGAGCGCGCGCTCCTGCGCGTCGAAGCGGTAGGGCCAGACTCGCTTGCGCCCCATCAGGTGCAGCTTCTCGTACTGCTCCACGTCGTACGTCTCCTGGAACACGGTCACGTAGTCGGCGCCGCGTTCGCGCAGGTACCTGTACTCGTCGGTGTTCATCGGGTAGACCTCGAGCCCCACGAGGCGGAAGTACTTGCGCGCCAGCTCGCATGCGTCGCCGATGTACTCCACTCCACTCGCGCTGCGGCTCTCGCCGGTGAGGATCAGCACCTCCTCCATGCCTGACCGCGCGATCACCTCCATCTCGCGCTCGATCTGCGCCTTGTCGAGCTTCATGCGCCGGATTGGGTTGTAGCAGTTGAAGCCGCAGTAGACGCAGTAGTTCTCGCAGTGGTTCGCGATGTAGAGCGGGGTGAAGATATAGACTGTGTTGCCGAAGTGCTTCACCGTCTCGGCCCTCGCCCGCTCGGCCAT
Organism: Kiritimatiellia bacterium; assembly: GCA_017405115.1. Next base: position 16,193 of record JAFRBA010000128.1, on the reverse strand, counting down.
CTTCTCGAGAAAGGGCGCCGCCGCGGGCGAGAGGAGCGCGCGCAGCTCGTCCTCGCCGCAGCGCTCCCGCTCAAGGGCGCGGCGCACGTCCGCAGCGGTGTAGGCCGACGGGTCGTACGACGATATCGCGGCGCGGACGCGGTCCTTGAGGTCCGAGTCGATGACCTCCATGCCAGGCAGGTAGGCCATGGGGTCGGTGCGGCAGGAAGGGTCCCGCTCCAGCCTGTGCTTCCGCTCGAGCGCGGCCGGCGGGAGGCCCGCCGCGTCGAATATGAGGTCGCTGCGTTTGGGGGCATCTTGCGGCCGCCTCGGCGAGGCGGCCCTACCAGGATTGTCAACCATAAGAACCATCCATCAACGTAAGAAGCCGGTCAGCGGGTCGGACGCCGCGGCGCCGCGCGCGAGGACGCGACCGAGCCCGGCGCGGTACGCCTCGCGCCCCGCCTCTATCGCGAGGCGGAATGCGCGCGCCATGCGCGGGACGTCGCCGGACGTGGCGAGCGCGGTGTTGGCCATGATCGCCGCGGCCCCCATCTCCATCGCGCGGCACGCCTGGCTGGGTGCGCCGATGCCGGCGTCGACGATTATCGGAAGCTCGATCTCGTCGATGAGTATCTGGATGAAGTCCGCGGTGGCCAGCCCCTTGTTCGACCCTATCGGTGCGCCGAGCGGCATCACCGCCGCGGCGCCGGCCTTCACCAGGTCGCGCGCCACGTTGAGGTCGGGATACATGTACGGGAGCACGGTGAAGCCCTCCGACGCGAGCTGCTCGGTGGCCTTTATCGTCTCCTGGTTGTCGGGCAGCAGATACTTTGTGTCGCGCATGATCTCGATCTTCACGAACTCCCCGCAGCCGAGCTCGCGTGCGAGCCGCGCGATGCGCACGGCCTCCTTCGCGTCGCGCGCGCCGGAGGTGTTCGGGAGAAGCGTCACGCCCTTCGGTATGTAGTCGAGGATGTTTTCGCGGTCCTTTGTGTTGGCGCGGCGGACGGAGAGCGTGATGATCTGCGCCCCTGCGTGTTCGACCGCCGCCTGCACCAGGCTCAGGGAGTACTTTCCGGAGCCGAGGATGAAGCGCGAGGCGAATGTCTTTCCGCCGAGCGCGAAGGTGTCTGTTGTCTGTGTCATATCAGTTTTGCCTTTACCTTCTTTAACTGTTTAATGTTCACAAATCTCAATTGTTCACAAATGCCACCATTGCCACAAATACAAATGAGGAGACCTTTCCTATAAGTTCATTGGGAAACAACATTGACAACTGATAAAAACAACTTCTTGTTCTCCGCGCACAACTGTGCGCGGACATCGAACCGCCGCGCAGTTGCGCGGCGAGAAAAAAAATGTTGTTTTTATAAGTTGTCCCAGTTGTTTTCATAACTTCTTCTCATTTACATTTCCGTGCGAAGCGCGGGCGGCGTGCTTTCACGGTTCTTCGGCGCCGTCGATGAGGCGCAGGATCATGGTGGCCTGGTGCGCGGCGCACACGAGGACTCGCGCGCCGTAGAGGCCGAGCCCGTCGCCGGAGTCCGTCTCTCCGTCGCCGCAGACGTAGAGGCGCTTCGCGACGCGACGCGTGGATATGGCGTTTGCGGAGGCGAGGCCCGACATCCCGGACGCGGCGACGACAGGCTTGTTCGGGAAGGCCTCCAGCACGCCCACGACGAGCATCGCCTTCGCCTCTGCGCGGTCGAATGCCTCGCAGACGATGTCATCTTCTGCGAGGAGCGCGGCTAGGTTCGCTTCGGTCACGCGCACCGTCTCGGCGACGACGTCGCAGAAGGGGTTGACTGCGGCGATGTTGGCGCGCAGGGCCTCCGCCTTGGGGAGCCCGACCTGCGCGGCCGCGTACTGCTGGCGGTTGAGGTTGGAGGGCTCCACGCGGTCGAAGTCGATGAGATGGAGCCGCCCCACGCCGGCGCGGGCGAGCGCGATGGCCACGTTGGAGCCCAGCCCGCCTAGCCCGCATACCGCCACTCGCGCGGCCTCGAACTTCGCCTGGCGCGCGGCGCCGTGGCGCTCCGCGAGCGCGGTGCGGAAAGTGTCCCGGTCGATCGCCATGTCAGCCGCCTCCCATGAAGCAGACGACCTCCACCCGGTCGCCGTCGCGCAGCACGGTGTCGGCGTAGCGCCCCCTGGGCACGATCTCCTCGTTCAGCTCCACCACGACGCGCTCCGCGGCGAAGCCGGCGGACGACAGGTACTCCGCGACCGTGCTGCCCGCGGCGTCGGTCTCAACTCCGTTTATCCTCGTCATTGCATGCTCTCCTGCCCGTCGCGGCGCCCCGGGCGGGACGGCCCCGGCCGGGAAAAAGAAAAAAGCCAGCGCAAGCGGTACCCGTGGTGGTGCCCCCCGTCGCATGGCTTTTGACTCATTGACGGGAAACAGTATACAATATCTTCCCGCGCCGCGTCAACCCCCACCTGGGCTTCCGTCTGGCTCATCTGCGTTTTCACCCATGCTCGATTGGAATTGGGAAACAACCAATACAACTGGTGAAAACAACATGAAGAGACGCGCGGGCCAACTTGCCCGCGCTTTTCCGTCTTGGTACGCATATCTTAGACGATGATTTTTGGTATAATGCTGCCATCGTCACAGTGGAGGAGATTTCATGGAGGATGCAGAAGAACTGAAAAACCACGTCTATGACATTGTGGGGGCGTTGCATTCCGTTCATGACGAGCTCGGCCCCGGCGTCAACGAATACTGCTACCAGGAAGCGCTTGCGATGGAATTGTCCGACAGGGGCATCCCGTTTGAGCGGGAAAAGGCCTTTCACCCGCTTTATAAGGGGCGACCAATGGATGCGGAATACCGCATCGATTTCCTGTGCAAGGGCGATGTCATCGTCGAATGCAAGGCCGTGTCGGCACTGACCCCCACGCATCGGGCGCAGCTTTTCAACTACATGCGGCTGCTCAAGTTGCCGTGCGGAATCATTGTCAACTTCTATCCAAAGTTCGCCACGATCGAGCGGTATTTCTACGATACGGCCAGTCGCGAGATAATGACTTCCGCAGGGAGGCCGTTCCTGGATCGGCAAACAGGCGCGGGCGAGTTGACCCGCGCCCCAAAAACAAGTTGTTTTCAATAAGTTGTTTCCAATCACCAGAAGACGCTGGTGTGAATTACGGGCGCATCTCACCGCCGGGCCTCCTGATGGGTGGAAACAACTATTAGAAACAACTTCCTTTTACGGCGGGCAACCGCACGCCGGTTTAGGAACGCCGCGCAGTTGCGCGGCAGAAAGAGGAAAGTTGTTTTTACCAGTTGTTCAAGTTGTTTCCAAATCTCAAATGCGTCTCCGGCGTCCAGTCTCATCTGCGTAATTTACCGTGCTCTCTTCTGATGGTTGGAAACAACTATTAGAAACAACTTCCTTTTACGGCGGGCAACCGCCCGCCGGTTTAGGAACGCCGCGCAGTTGCGCAGCAGAAAGAGGAAAGTTGTTTTTACCAGTTGTTCAAGTTGTTTCCAATCACCAGAAGGCGCTGGTGTGAATTACGGAGATGCGCCTTCGGGCGAGCAAGGAGGGCCGAGTTTTTGGTATAATACCACGCCATGAAATGGACAAAGTCTCTAATCCAGACGCTCCGGGAGAATCCCGGTGACGCCGAAATCGATTCGCACAGGCTGCTGATCCGCGCCGGCCTCGCCAGGAAAGTCGCCGGCGGGCTCTATGCATACCTTCCGCTTGGAATGCGGACACTCAGGAAGATCCAGCAGATCGTGCGCGAGGAGATGGACCGCGCAGGCGCGCTCGAGATCGTCTCTCCGATCCTGCAGCCGGCCGAGTTGTGGCGCACCACCGGCCGGTGGGACACGATGGGGCCGAACATGTTCAAGCTCCGCGACCGCGGCGAACACGAGTTCGCGCTCGGGCCCACGGCCGAGGAGGTCTTCACCGACATCGCCAAGGGGCTCGTCAGCTCCTACCGCCAGCTGCCGGTGACGATCTACCAGATGCAGTGGAAGTTCCGCGACGAGACGCGTCCGCGCTTCGGCCTCATGCGCTCCAAGGAGTTCCTGATGAAGGACGCGTACTCCTTCGACGTCGACGCGGAGGGCGCCGACAGGAGCTACTGGAACATGTACCATGCATACGAGCGGATATACGAGCGGTGCGGGCTCAAGGCCGTGCCCGTGCAGGCCGACGGCGGCGACATGGGCGACAGCCTCACCCACGAGTTCCACGTGCTCGCCGACGCTGGCGAGGACGGCATAGCGTTCTGCGAGGGCTGCGGCTACGCGGCGAATCTCGAGAAGGCCGAGAGGAAAGCGGGGAACGGGGAACGGGGAACGGGGAACGGGGAACAGGGAACGGGGAACGGATCGGCGCCCGTCTCGCCAGATTCGCCTGTCCCGCCTGACCTTCCTTGCCAGGAAGTTCCCACGCCTGGCGCGAAGACGATAGATCAGGTGTCCGCGTTCATGGGCGTGCCCGGCTCGGCGTTCGTGAAGTCCCTCGTGTACAGCGCGGACGGCGCCCCGGTCATGGTGTGCGTCGAGGGCGACCGCGACGTGAACGAGGTCAAGCTCAAGAGGTTCCTCGGGGCGAAGAAGGTCGAGCTCGCCGACTTCGAGACCGTGCTCAGGGTCACCGGCGCGAACGCCGGGTTCGTCGGGCCCGTGAAGCCCGCCGACGAAAAGCTGCGCATCGTCTGCGACATCGCCCTCAGGGGCGCGAAGGGCAGGATCGTCGGCGCGAACAAGGACGAGTTCCACCTCAAGAACGTTGATCTTGCGCGCGACTGCAGGATAGCCGACGCGGACTACGCGGACCTCGTGGTCGTGCGTGACGGAGACGTCTGCGCGAAGTGCGGCAGGCCCATGTCGATCCGCCGCGGCATAGAGGTGGGGCAGGTGTTCAAGCTCGGCACGAAGTACTCAGCGGCCTTCAACGCGGTCTACAAGAACGACAAGCTCGAGGAGCACGTGATGATAATGGGCTGCTATGGCGTGGGCGTCTCGCGCACGCTCCAGGCGGTCATAGAGCAGAGCCACGACAAGGACGGGATCATCTGGCCCGCGTCCGTCGCGCCCTACCAGGTCGTGATCGAGTGCCTCGACCCCGACAACGCCGAGGTCGCGAAGGTCTCGGACGGTCTGGAGGCCGAGCTGGAGGCGGCGGGGATCGACGTTCTCGTGGACGACCGCGCGGAGCGTCCGGGCGTGAAGTTCAAGGACGCGGACCTCATCGGCTTCCCCGTGCGCGTCGTTGTGGGGGCGAAGGGGCTTGCGAACGGAGGCGTGGAGGTCAAGCGCCGTGCGGACGACAAGTCGAAGACCGTGGTCGCCCCCGTCGCCGAAGCGGCGGCGGCGGTCCGCGCCGCCCTGGGCTGAACTGTCATTTTCCACTTGCGTCTTCGACGCAGACGACTTGGGGCGACCTTGGCGAAACGCCACTCTCACTCCTCATACACCCCCTCAACTTTTTTGGTATAATACAAGGCGTTGGCAGGAGAAAAATCTGACTACAAAGCATGCGGCGCATAGAGTCGATATTAAAAATTTTCGAACAGGGGGTGTCAAGGCCGTTCCTCTGCAAGGACGACAATGGTGATGTTAGGTGGTGCAAGGGCAGCCACACGGGGTTCCGTTCTTTGTTGTCAGAATGGATATGTGGGCGTTTGGCTTCAGAAATCGGTTTGCCTATACCGCCATTTGAGATATTCAAACTTGCCCGCATAGATTTTTGCGCCTGGAGCAGTGTGCAGAATGCTGTTGTTCCCAATCTTGTGACAGAGACGAATCAATATGTCTTTGGTTCGTTGAATGTTGAGGGTTGCAAGGATGTTCTTGAGCCTAGAGCAGATCTTGGGCATATTGATTTTAAGACCCTTGCGAAGATATATTGGTTTGACGAATTGATTCACAATACAGACCGAACGGATTTCAACAGCAATCTTCTGGTAAATGGCAGCGTTTACATAATCGACCACAACAACGCCTTTGATCCAGGGTTCAATAAGGCGTGTTTCTTGAAAGTGTATGGAATGAAATGCCGGGTGCGTGGATGGAGGTCGGCGATGCTGTACTCCCGCTTGATATGATTCGAAAGGTGATTTTGGAGGGATGCAATGACTGAAAAACATACCTGTATCGTTGTGCCGGTGATGCTCAGGCCCGATCCTACATCGCCGAACACGGCTTGCTTTGGCGTAATCGTCAAGTGTGATGAGACGGGGTACTGCGACTTCAGGATCGCGCAGGGTGATGAAGCCGCGATTTCCAGGATTGTCGCTTTTTTCCCAAAATACGGGCGAGCAAACTTTGAGCGAGCGATGGCCTGGACTAAGCACGACATTGAATATTCAATTGCACAGGAGAAAACGAGACCAGGATTCTTCGCCAACCTCATTCGTCCGCGCGAGAATATCATCCGATATGAACCTGCGCGCACTTCCAAGGCCGTAGATCCGGCTGCGGAACTCAACCGCCAGTACGAGCTGCTTGTTCAATGAGGCGGCGCGGCGCCCGCGGTTGTCACGCCGCGCCGCCCTGAGGTAGTGCGTAGTCGTTAGTGGTTAGTCGTTAGTGGTTAGTCCACCGCTCCACCGCTCCACTCTTCCACCTTTCACTTTTCCACTACTCCACTCTTCCACTACTCCACTCTTCCACTTCCCCCTGTCTGGCATAGTTGCTTTAACGCAGAGGCGCAGAGACGCAGAGTAGCGGAGAATTCTTGAATATTGAGTCGCCTTCGGCGCTCGCTTTCGTGTGTTTTGTGTATTTCGTGGTTCAAACTATCCCACAGCCGCCCACAGTAGCCTGCACGAGGAACGACTCCGCCTCTCTGCCACTCTGCGCCTCTGCGTTCAACCCCGTTCCCCGTTCCCCATTCCCCACTTCTCCATTCTTCCACATTTCCACTTCCTCGGACACGCTGCGATATATTCACGAAAGCGAATCGAGTTGCGCATTACTGGTTTCTGGATTCATGCGGGTGTCAAGGACTGAGAAGACGACGACCTTATCATCGAATATCTTGTAGTAAACTGCAAATGGAAACTTGTCCACGAGCATCCGATGGTAGCCGCGAACTTTCGCATGGATGGCGGGAAAGAAGTGCAGCGAGTCGATTGCGGCCACAACCATCGTTCGGAAGTATGCTCCAAGGCCGTGGGATTGGCTGTTGTAGAACTCAATGCCGCGTAGAATGTCTGCGCTAACCTGGGGATGGAGCTTTACCGTCATTGGGCATCCGCCCTCGATAGGAGTTCTGCTTTGACGTCCTCCCATTCGACGAGTTGCGCCGTTCCGTCGGCGAGGCTTTGCTCGCGTTTCTTGAGGACATCGAAATGCCATTCGGGCACAGGAATGTCCGAGGATGCGGCAATGTCTTGCCAAATAAGGTTGATCACCGTGAACTTTTCGTCGGCGCTCATCCTTCTTACGCTTTCCATCACTGCTGGCATGATAGGTCTCCTTTGTTTCAGCGGCATATATTTTACCATATTTCAGGTCTTTCGTGGGTGCAAAGCACCGCCGAAAAATTTTTCAAAATACCCCCTTGTCACCCGTTAGGGTAATATGGTATAATTCCGACCGTGAAGAAAAGGAGAGATAGTCTGCAGTCATAAACAAACAACGTTTTCAAACCAAACAAACAAGGAAAAAACACATGAAAAAACTACTAACGACAGTGTCGGCGGTTGCGGTGGCCATGGGCCTGTCCGCAGCAACGCTGAGCAGTCCGACCGGTACGAGCTTTGAAAGGCCTACGTCCGGTAGTGCTGGACCATACGACATAACTGACAACGGCGCACCTGCGGTCAATGGCGGCGAGCAGGTTCGGCTGAGTGCGGGCGAGACCTACTGGGCGACGAACGAAACGTCGACGCTCACGCTCGTGGCTGGTACGAGCATATCCGGGGAAGGCGATGTAGAGCGTCCGACCGTGTATACCACTGCGGATCAGGATTACTACCTGGACATAAAGACGACGTTGGGGAATCCCGTTTCCCGTTTCGTCAATGCCGACACGTCGGCGGTTGACATTGGCACTGGGCTGTACTTTGACTCGTTCGTGAAGTTCACGGCGTTCGACGACGATCCGCAGGTCGTGACCAACGGCGAGAAGCTGGCGATCTGGCTCAAGGAGGTCTACGGCAACGGCGACAGCGCCGATCCTACTGGCACGAACCTCATGATTACCGCCGGCTGGCTTGGGGTTGGTGTGACCAACTACTCCTGCACCGTTGCCAATACGAGCTTCAACGACGGTGGCTGGCATCGCGTGACGGTCAAGATGATAGACAACATCTATCCTGCCGCCGAGACGCCGGTGCCTGCGTTTGTCGTGTTCATCGATGGCGTCTACGCGCAGTGCACAGGCGAGGACAAGGGCATTGTGAGTGGCAACGTCAACCCGAAGTACGCGGCCAATGTCTCTGAGGGGGCTCTCTTCCCGTCCGCTCTTCAGGGCGCTGCTGCTGCGACCGCAGGGACTCTGGGCACGGTCAAGGCCGTTGACTTTGATGGCCAGGGCAGTGTCGACGATATCGTCTTCACGACTGCGGTTCCTGACGACTGGGCGAAGGACACCGAGTTCTTCACCATTGCTTTCGACTCCACCAAGGTTGATTACGTGGATTGGGAGCTGAACGGCTCTGCTGCGCCGAGGATTTACGCTACGACCAACGTGGTTTACGCGTCCGGTGCGTACTTCAGGCTTACCGGCGTCAAGTTCAAGCAGGGTTACATGCTTGATGACATCACCGGCATTACGTTTGATTCGAGCACGGGTCTCTATAACCCGACGGCAGATTCGACTCTGACGATTGCCGCCAAGTCCGCTGGCGCTACAGTCAACGGTGTGGGCTACGAGACGGCAGCTGCTGCTTTTGCTGCCATCAGTGCTGGCACGGCTGGCGCTGGTCCTTTCACGGTCGCGCTGAATGCTGAGGCTACGAGCGGCGTTGAGCTTGATAGCGCCAGTGACTCGGTCATTCTTGACCTTGCTGGCAACAATATCTCGGCTGGTTCAGGTGATGCGGCGGCAATTACGCTGGTGAGCGGAACGCTTCTTGTCACGAACTCGACGGTAGCCGTTGGTGAGGTCACGGGATATAATGGCGGATCTGCCGTTACCGCGGCTGGTGGTGCATTGACCATCGCGGGTGGCATCTACAATGGTGCGATTGAATTCGCTGGTGCGACGGTGCAGATCACCGGTGGTTCGTTCTCCGTGAACGACAACAAGGATCCGGATTCCGAAACCGTTCCGCCGGCGCCGAACTCTGACCTTGCGGCCGCTGCGGCTGCTGCTGGCAATGAGCTCGTTGTCGGCTCTGGCTCCGCCTCCTACTACACCGTGCAGAAGGCTCCGACCTATGTCGCGCAGGTTGGCGAGACCCAGTACGAGACGCTGGCTGAGGCCTTTGCCGCCGCCACAAATGGCGCGACGCTGAAGGTCCTTAGCGACCTCACGGAGGAAGCTCCTCTTCCGGAACTCGTCGCAGGCGGCAGCATGACGCTTGACCTCAATGGCAAGACAATCGTGACGGCGCAGGCTGGTAATTACTGGATGGTTGTTGGGGGCACGCTCGTAGTCACGGACTCCACGGAGCAAGCCACTGGCAAGATTCAGGCAACGCCCACGGGCGCGACTATCTTCAAGGTTGACGGCACGTTCACACTCGCCGCAGGCACGCTTGACATGACGACAATCGACGCAAATAACACTGCATCGGGCTTCAATGTCAACGCCGGCGCTACCGGATATATGAATGGCGGCACAGTTCTTGGCCGTATCGCATCTGGAACGAACACCGCAACCATCGTGATGAACGGCGGCGCAGTCAACATCGTCCAGAGCAAGAACGGCGGTGCTGTCACCATCAATGGAGGTGATGTTAGCACTACTGAGAAGACCGGTACGGGCTCTGGCACTATTGTCATTCCGTCTAACTCTGCTGCTAGGTTCGGGACTGACCAGTCTCAGTACTGCGCGGCTGGCTATTGCACGACGCTGAATGACGGCTGGTACACGGTTGGTCTCGTGACCTACACGATCGCGTACAAGGATAATGATGGCAATCTGTTTACCGCTGAAGATTGGGCGGATGGCTACACGGCTCCGACCACGTTCACGGTTACGGCACCTGCGACTCTGCCTGTGGCGGCGAACATAGCGCGCGATGGCGTTACGTTCAACGGCTGGACGAACTCGGTCGGCACGACGATTGCTGCCACGACAGCAGGAATCTACACGAACCTCGAGGTCTTCGCAGACTTCACGGTGCTTGGCCCGACCTATCCGACCTACCTTGAGGGCGCTACTGACGCTGTCAAGACGCAGTACACCGCCTGGGCAACGACGTATGGTGCCGATACAGGGAGCGCCTACGAGGAGGAGTTCCTCCTGAACGTTGCGCCTGGCACGACGGGGGCGACGATTGACGCGACGGCTATCTCGATCAGCGGCACAACGGTGACGATTGACATCAATCGTACCGTCAACGGTGTACCGTATGTGAAGAAGGCCGCGACGGTTGCTGGCCTCGCGACTGCGCCGCAGACCGCGATTACCATCGTTCCGGCTGATCAGGTTCAGGACCTTGACAACGGTGGCCGTATCACGCTCGAGGACGAGAGCGGTACCGCGATGTTCTACCAGATCGGCGTGCAGTCCACGCCGCTCAACCAGAACTAAGCTGGTTAGACGCTGAATAAGCCAAACAGCGAGGGGCGCGGTGATTCACCGCGCCCCTTCTGTTTTGTTGTCGTTCCTCATTCACCACATTTATGGTATAATACTCTACATGGAGAAGTACTTCAACATTGCTGGTCCCTGCGTTCCGGCAAAGCACTACATGCTGCCGGCTCTTAATCGTTTGCCTGAAATTCGGCGGTTGATTGGCATGGAACGGTATTTCGTCATCCATGCTCCGCGGCAGACGGGTAAGACAACGGCTCTGAAGGCCCTTGTGCGCGAAATCAACACAAAGGGCGAGATGGTCGCGCTGTACTGCACGCTGGAGACGCTGCAGAATGCGAAGGATCCAGACAAGGCGAACCGGGCGATCAGAAATCTCATTTTCGACAATTACTCCGCGTCTTTCCCCAATGCCGCCAATGTGGATCGGCCTTTTCCAGCGCTGGGATCCGATGGCGTTGAAATAGCAGTCCGTAGTGCGCTTCGCGACCTCTGCCGCCGTGCCGGCAAGCCGCTTGTGGTTTTCTTCGACGAGGCCGACTGCCTCTTCGGCGATGTCCTGATCTCGTTCCTTCGGCAGCTGCGCGATGGCTATGTCAACCGCGAGGACATTCCGTTCCCGACGTCCATCGCGCTGGTCGGCATGCTGGACGTGCGCGACTACAAGGCGCAGATACGCCCCGACGGAGAGTCGCTAGGCCAAATCAGACCGTTCAACATCATTTCCGCGGACATCATGCTGCGCAACTTCACCGCCGATGAAGTCGCCGCGCTCTATGCGCAGCACACTGAGGCGACGGGGCAGGCGTTCGCGCCGGATGTCCTTGACACGGTGATGGAGTTCAGCGGTGGTCAGCCCTGGCTCGTCAACGCCCTCGCCCGCGAGTGCGTTGAGGAGATACACGGCTTCCGCTACGACGAGACAGTCACGTCGCAGGACGTCGAGACTGCGAAGGAGGCGATCATCCGCCGGCGCGACACGCATGTCGACAGCCTGATGGAGCGCCTCCGCGAGCCGCGCGTCAGACGCATCATGGAGCCTGTCATTCTAGGCGAGCAGCTTCTCGGTACTTCCGTCAACGACGAGGACTACCGCTTCGTGCAGGATCTCGGATTACTCAAGGAGGTGAACGGCGCACTCGTCCCATCGAACAAGATGTACGCCGAGATCATCGGGCGCTATCTCTCGCGCGACGACCAGACGCGCATGATGCAGTCGATTCCCCAGGTGCCGTGGGCGACGGCCGACGGGCTCGACATGTCGGGGCTAATGGCGGCCTTCCAGAAGTTCTGGCGCGAGAACAGCGGTGCGGACCGCCGCGCCTACGAATACGGCGAGGCGACGCCGCACCTGGTTCTCATGGCATTTCTGCAGCGTGTCACGAACGGAAATGGGCGTATCAACCGCGAGATGGCGCTCGGGTCCGGCCGCCTTGACCTCTGCGTCGAATACCGTGACAAAAGATATGCGGTCGAGGTGAAGACGGCGAAGAACTTCAAGGGAGATGATTCCTATAAACAGCTTGCGGACTACCTCGACAAGCTTGGGCTGCCAGAGGGATGGATGCCCATCTTCGACGAGGACAAGTCGAAGTCATGGAAGGAGAAGCTCTACAACCGCGATGTGGAGCTAAACGGCAAGACGCTCCATGTCGTCGGGCTTTAGCTCCCGCTTCTACACCCTGCAGGCGCAGGCGGTCTGGCCTTTGAGTTCCACTTTTCCACTCCCCCACTTTTCCACTCCTCCTCCTCCACTTTCCCACCGTTCCCCATTCCCCATCCAGCGAATGGGCGCATCCGTGAATCGTACAGTCGATTGAACCTAAAAATCGCAGTTGAAATTTCACGCAGAGTCGCAGAGAGGCTGAGAGCGCAGAGAATGTCTGGAATTTTGAGAATATGATGAACTATGCATCAAATTTCTTTGAAGCAAGACATCACCTAAAGGGTGAAACAACAGATTATTCAGGTCACTGCGATAAAACCGCTAATTTTCAATTTTCTCAGCATTCTCTGCATCTCTGCGCCTCTGCGTGAGAAAAACTTCGCCCCCAACTGCCGTTTTTAGGGTTAACTGTCGGAGTTACACCTTTCCACCTCTCCAGCCCGAACTTTGGCGGCGAGTGTCCTATCCGAGTGCGCGCATAGGGACAGCGTATAATCCTTCTCCTTTTTGCTGAGAGCAGTATATCAAATATCGGCAAAATCGACAAGTAGGCACTAGTAAAAATGTATAGTAGCGTACTGAAAATATAACAAGTAGATCATGATGAATTGTGAATGTTTCAACTTTCAAGCTCTCTCGTTTTCCCTACACATCTACACTTCTACACGGCCAAAACCTGACCATGCAGTTGAGTAACCGATTACGTTCCAGCAGCGGTGAGGCTTGCGCAGTTGCCGATAATATGCGATAATTCAACTTGGAAAACTCAACGGAGAATCATCATGAAGACACTAGCTTCCATCTACGCGGCGATCTGCGCGGCAGCAGCCCTGCAGACGGCATGTGCCGAACCGGCGTCCGGCACGGCCGCGCGAACCATAAAGGCATGCGTACTCCAGCCGCCATACGCCTTCGACACCGCGAAGATCGGCGAAAGTGTTCGCTGGGAGCTCGACGCCCTGGCGAAGTGCGACGAGAGCCTCGACCTGATCGTGCTGCCGGAGGCCAGCGACCGCCAGGGCGCCATCCACTCCCCGGCGGAGCTCACCAACGCGGTCGAGTCGTTCAACGCGCCGCTCCTCGCCGCCTGCGCCGAGACCGCGCGCCGCTGCCGGGCGACGGTGTTCGTAAACGCCATCGGCCGCACCCCGACCGGATTCCGCAACTCCACCTTCGCATACGACAAGACCGGCGCGTGCGTGGGCCGCTACGACAAGGAACACCTCGTCCGCAGCGAACACGCAAAGCTCAAGCTCGACGCCTCCTACATGTGGAAGCACACCGAACCCACGATTCTCGAGATCGACGGCGTGCGCTATGCGTTCATGACGTGCTACGACTTCTACTTCTACGAGAACTTCGCAAACATCGCCCGCTACAAGCCCGACGTGATAATCGGCTGCTCCCACCAGCGCAGCGACCCCCACCCGGTGCTGGAGCTCATCGGGCGCTACCTCGCCTACAACACCGGCGCGTATCTCGTGCGCGCCTCGGTCAGCATGGGCCTCGGGTCGCAGGTCGGCGGTTGCTCGATGATCGTCGCGCCGAGCGGCGAGATGCTGGGCAACATGTTCAGCCGCGTCGGAAGCCTTACCGTCGAGTTCGACCCGCATGCGAAGTACCTGAAGCCCATGGGCTACGGCAACCCGCCGGGCCTCCACTCCGACTACATCGAGATCGGCCGCCGTCCCTGGAAGTACCGCCCCGGCGGCAGCGCGATCATCCCGGGCTTCGCCGACGCACCGGCGAAGCGCCTCTGCGCCCACCGCGGCTTCTCCACGGTGGCGCCCGAGAACAGCATGCCCGCCTACGGTGCGGCCGTCGCGCTCGGCGCTTCGGAGATCGAGTTCGACCTTTGGTGGACGAAGGACGGCGAGATCGTCTCGATCCACGATCCGACGCTTGACCGCGTCTCGAACGGGTCCGGCAAGGTGTTCGAGCACACGTTCGCCGAGCTGCGGGCGCTTGACTTCGGCGTCAAGGGCGGTCCTGGCTTCAAGGGACTGAAGATCCCCACCTTCGCCGACATCCTCGAGAAGTTCTCATGCCACACGATAATGAACATCCACATGAAGGACTGGAAGGGCCAGCCCTGGGACGAAGCGCACCTGAAGAAGGTCATCGACCTCATCGACGCCTACGACGCCCGCCGCCACGTCTACTTCATGACGTCCTGCGGGCCGCTTCAGGACCAGCTCGCCCGCCTTGCGCCGGACATTCCGCGCTGCATGGGCAACAGCTCTGACAACAAGACCAGGCCCGACATCGTCGACCGGGCCATAGCGCACAAGTGCCAGATGGTGCAGCTCTTCAAGCCATACTTCGACCAGTCGCTGATTGACCGCGCGCGCGCCGCAGGCCTGCGGGTGAACGTGTTCTGGTCAGACGACCCTGCGGAGGCCAGGCGCTTCCTCGACATGGGCGTTGACACGATACTCACCAACGACTACCAGCCGATAGCCGCCGCCACCGGCCTTCGGTAAGAAGCCACCTCCTGTAAACAGTGACGAGCTGATAGTCGAAGGGAAGCTGCCTTGAAGCTAGATTTCAACCATTCAGGTCGGCAGTTCTTCTTCATTATGAAGCGCTTACACCTTACACTCTCCACTTTACGCTTTTATTTTACGGCCATCGCCGCAGTCGCCCTGCTGCTCGCACTTGGCCCCTGCATCTCCCGCGCACGCTATCGCGCGAAGATGATCGCGGCCGGCTTCCCGCCCAGCTACGCGGAAATCCTTGCAAAGCTGCAATATGACCACCCGAAATGGGTTTTCCAGCCGCTGCATGTGGCCGACATCCCCTGGAGCCGCATCGTGGCGCGCGAATGCACCCCCTCGTGGAACTTGGTGGCGAAAACGGCTTGGGCTCCCGAGCCGTGGACAAAGCTGGGCGCCGCCAACTACACTCCGTACTATGCCGAGAACGCGAAAGCCTACGATTCCGGCGCATGGCTCCAGGCCAGCCAGTCCGCAATCGCCTACTTCATGGACCCACGGAACTTCCTGAACGAAGCCGATGTCTTCATGTTCGAAACCCTTGAGTTCGACGAGCGGTCGCAGACGCGCGAAATAGTCGAGCACACGCTGTCCAAGACATTCATGGCGAAGGCCTGCTACGACGGAGGGAAGCGCACCTTCTCGGAGCTGCTCGTGGACATTGGCCGCAAACTCGGCATCAGCCCGGTGTTCCTCGCGGGGCGCCTCGCCAGCGAGCAGGGCGCGGGCACCGTGCAGGCGCAGGGAAAGATCGGCGACTCGCTCGTGTCGCTCCACTCCAACAAGGTCGATCGCGTGGGCGGCGCGATGGTCTGGGGCAATGTGTACACGCGCGATGCGCCTGCGACCGCCGCCGTCGTGGCGAAGGGCGCGGCATACTACAACGGCTACTACAACTTCTTCAACATCGGCGCGTGCGGGCTGGGTCTTTTCGAGATTCGCTACAATGCGTGGAGGGAGGCCTCGAGCGCCGAGACGCGCGCTAAGTACTGCGGACCGTGGAAGACGCAGGAGCGGGCGATAGAGGGCGGATCCAAGCTGATACGCGAGCGGTACGTGGCGTCTTGCCGTCACACGCGCTATCTGCAGAAGTTCAGCGTGGCCCGGGAGGCCGGCGAGTTCCGCTGGAAGCAGTACATGCAGAACATTGCCGCGCCTCTTTCCGAGGCGAGGAACGTCAGCGCAGCCTACAAGGCGGCCGGGCACATTGACGCGCCGTTCCGCTTCGTGATACCGGTCTATGTCGGGCTGCCGGCGGAGCCGTGCCCCGACCCGGCTGGTGGCCGCTCCGTCTACAGTCCCTCGCGATAGGTTAGTGGTTAGTCGCTAGTGGTTAGTCGCTAGTCGTCGACTTCAATTTCACATTTCTAT
>JAFRBA010000127.1 GCA_017405115.1 Kiritimatiellia bacterium | reverse complement strand
GCGAGGCGGAGTACCTCCGCCGCTGCGCGGCGTACGTGGAGCTGAACCCGGGGAGGGCGGGGCTTTCGACGCGCGCGGACGGCTACGCCTGGAACACCGTCGGGGCGGCGAAGCGCGGGAACGCGTTCGCGCTCCGCTGCCGGAAGTGGCTGCTCTCGGTGCTGGGCGTCCCAGCCGGGGACAGTCCCCTTGAGGAGGGGGCGCTCATGAGGCGGATAGCGCAGATATCTAGCGGGAAGATAGTGGGGAGCGCGGCGTTCGTGGCGGAGATGCTGGGGATGTTCGCGGACCGCGTGAGGTCGCGGAGCGCCAGGGCGAGGGCGGTGGACGGGATCGGGTTCGCTTCGCACGGCTGGAGGCTCGCGGCGATGCTGAACAAGGCGGCGTGAGCGCGAGCAGTTGGGCAGGAGGCTGTCGCCATGCAAGGTGGCATGATGGTGCGCAAGAGGGGGACTGTCCCCACTGGATTCGGGCAGGAGGCTGTCGCCATGCAAGGTGGCATGATGGTGCGCAAGAGGGGGACTGTCCCCACTGGATTCCGGCACTGGATGGGAGTGGCGGCGAGGAGGCGAAGACGGATGGCGCACGGTAGACTTGCCGCATGACTTCATGATTGACTTGCCCTTGATGACAGCGATCATTACACCGACCGGCGCTTCAATGTCGACACCAAGAAAATGAAAGAAGGGTACCTTCTTGCAATCGTCCGTCGCACAGGCCCCGGCGAGATAGCTCTTTCCGCCGAGCAGTAAGAAAGGTGTGGCAACGTAGGTGTCCAAGGGGCGCATCCGCGAATCGTGCAACAACCACGAAACGTTACGCAAAACGGTAGGGCGCGCGCGCCCTACCAATTCAATCGACTGTACGATTCACGGATGCGCCCGTGTCCAAGCCGCCCGGCAGAAGTAAGAGACCAAATAAATTATGGTATAATATTTGAGCAAAAAGGGTGATTGGCAATGGCACGACTTGGAAGCAGGGAATTCAGCGTTAACGCGGCCATAACGCTTGCCGCCGCCGCGCTCGCCGCGGCCGCCGCGTTCGGGGGCGGCTGCCCCGAGGCGATCGACTGGTCGGCCGCGCGGGAGTTCGCGCCGGGGATGCGCAGCCTGCACCTCACGTTGGACGAACCGCGGCTCATGGAAAACTACATGGTCCGCGTCGACCTCCGCACTCCAGGCCTGCGAGTAACCGGCACCGGACGCGCCGCGAACTGGGGCGAGGTTATGGCGGACGTGACGAACCGCGTCATGCTGATCGACACGGTCCGTCGGACGACGCGGTCTTTCCTCGACGACCATCGCGCCCACGGCACGAACATGGTGCTGGCCGTTAACACATCTCCGTGGGGCCCGTGGGAGCCTCCGTTCACGCACCGCCACGCGCGCCTGCCGCATCTCGCCGTTCTGAACGGGGAGGTGGTGTCGCACGCGACGAAGAGGGGTCCGATGCTCGTCGTGTTCACCAACAACGCGGCGGTGGTGACCAACGCCCTCGACGACGCGGACCTGAAGTCGGTCGCGGTGGCGCACCCCGGCTTCAGCATCATCATGCGCGGCGGGGAGACGACGGCGAAGAAGGGGCGTGGTCCGAACCTCGCTCCGCGGACGGCGTTCGGTCTGTCCGCGGACCGAAGGTACCTGTACATCCTGGTGGTCGACGGCCGGCAGAAGGGCTATTCCCACGGGGCGGACATGTTCGACCTGGCGAAGCTCCTGAAGGCCGCGGGGGCGTCGGACGCGATCAACATGGACGGAGGGGGCTCCTCGACTCTCGTGCGCTGGGACGGCGAGAAGGGCGAGGCGGCGACGGACAACCGCCACGATCTCGACCGCCGATACTACCGCAACGTCGCCGCCAGCCTTGGCTTCTACTTCGCCCAATAAAAACATATTGCGTTTTCTATACTTGCCGGCGTCCGGAAAATGGTACAATTCTTGGAAAAGAGCCTTGAAGCATGCTTGACCAGAAATACATACCGCTGTTCCTGGGTGGATTTGTCGCGTGGATGACATTCGTCGTCTGCGTCGGCATCTTCGGCAGCCGCGGAAAGCGCGACGGCGAGAAGTTCCTGACGGGCGGCAGCGACATGAGCCTCTTCCTCATCTTCTGCACGCTCGGCGCGACGATAATCGGCACGGGTTCCTCAATCGGCGCCATCGGCGACGGCTTCAACCACGGCTGGGGCGGGGCGATTTTCGGCCTAGGCAGCGCCCTGGGGCTGCTGATCCTCTCGTTGTTCGTTCCGATTCGGCGAAAGAACTTCATAACGATGAGCGAGGAGGCCCAGTACTACTACGGCGGCGACAGGCGCGTAAGGCAGCTCATGGGCTTTATGATGTTCGTCATAGAGATCATCTGGATTGGCAACCATGTGAACGGCGGCTCGAAGTACCTCTCATACGTGCTTGGCATCGACCCGATGTGGTGCAAGCTCATCACGGTCTGCGGCTTCGGCGCTTACGTCTTCATCGGAGGCTACGTCGCCGTCGTGAAGGCGGACGTCATACAGTTCTGCGCCATCATCGGCGGCTTTACGTTCATCGCAATAAAGGCGCTTCCGCTCGCCGGCGGGTACGAGGCCATATCGCAGACGTTTGCCGCGGCCGGCAAGCCGGGCGCGATGGGCTTCTATGGGCTCGGCAGCTACGGCGTACTCGCGGCGGTCGCGCTCGTTTTCTCCACGGTGATGGGAGTCGTCGGCACTCCGACGTACCGCACCCGCATCTACACGTCGCGAGACGAAAAGGTTGCGCGGCGCGCGTTCCTCGGGCAGAGCGGCATGATGTTCCTCTGGAGCTTCGTGACGGCCCTTATCGGCATGAGCGCCTATGCGATCATGGTGCACAACGGGCACACGCTGGAGTCCGGCGACTACGCTTTCTCGTACATGGCGACGCACGTTCTCGGCCCCGCCGTCGGGCTCATGTTCCTCATCTGCGGCATGTCCGCCACCATGTCCAGCGGCGGGTCGGACGCGATCTCGGGCGTGACGATACTCCTCACTGACGTCATCCCGTCGCTCACGGGGCGGCGCATCGCCGAGAGGAACTACGCGTTTGCGAGCCGCATCGCGCTTCTCGTCGCGCTTGCAATCGCGTTCGTCATAACTCTTTTCGTCGGCGACGTTATAGCGTACTTTCAGAAGGTCGTGGGTTCTCTCCTGCCCGGCGTAGGCGTCACGATGCTGCTTGGGCGCTTCTGGCGGCGGTCGACATGGCAGGGCGCGTACGCGTCGGTCCTCTCCGGCACGCTCTTCGGTCTCGTCGTGCTGTTCGTGCCGGCATTCGCGGACTGGGTGAAGATGACTTTCGGTGGCCCGGCGATTCCGTCCACGGCGGTGGCGCTTGTGGCTGGCGTTGCTGTCTCGTTGCTGACGCCGCGCTCGCTGGCGACGGAGGAAGATCGGCTCGCTGCCGTCTTCGCGGCCAGGCAGGGGAGGAAGGACTAGTCCATGAGGGGGAACGCGGAGCGGAATCCGGCCAGATGCGTGCGGAACGAGCCGATCTTCTACGAGGACGGCGACGACTGGCGCATAGTGGACCTGCGTCCACATGGCGTGGACTGCATACCCCTCTTCGCGTTCGGAAACTTCGGAGCGGTGCGTCCGGGCGCCAGGCTGCACGTCCACTCCGGGCACGTAGAGGTCTGTCTCTGCATCAAGGGCAACGTCCGGTATGAAGCCGACGGGACGGTATACCCCGTCCTGCCCGGTCATGTGTTTATTTCTCGACCTGACGAGCCGCACAGGAGGTGCGACAACCCAAAGGGGATGATGCTCTACCGCATCCTCTTTCGCCTGCCGAAGAAAGGCGAGCGTACCCTCGGCCTGACGTCTCGCGAGTGCGCCTGCATTGCGCGTGCCCTGGAGAAGATCCCGTTCCGCGTCTTCCACGCGACGAGTCGGCTTCGCGCGGCGTTTGTGAGGCTTTTCGCGGTGTTTGACGCGAACGCGGCGGACAGGACGGTCCATCGGCTCGAGATGCGCAACGCCGCGCTGGAGCTTCTGCTTGCGCTGATCGAGGCGCCTTACGCCCCGCACTCCGCGAAGGGGCGTCCGACGGCGAAGGTCAAGGAGATAGCCAGGCGCATAGCCGAAAGCCCCGAGCTCGAATACCCGGTCGCCGCGCTTGCAAGGGAGGCCGCCCTGTCGTCGTTTGCGTTCACGGAGGCGTTCAAGCGCGAGACGGGCCTCACGCCGCATGCGTATCTTGTCGACCAGCGCGTGCGCCGCGCCCATGAAGACCTGAAGGCCCGCAAGGGCAGCATCAGGAGCGTGTCCATGAAGTGGCGCTTCTCCTCGCCGCAGCACATGGCGGTCGCGTTCAAGCGCGTCCTCGGCATCACGCCGAGCCTTGTGTAGCAGGGCAGCTGCATCGCATTTGCATAAAACTCTTTTTGCGTTTAGTGAACGGACGGTCGCCGGCGGTTTGGTAAAATAGGGGCATGAAAATATCCGAGGTAAACGTGTATTTCGTCCGCCCGCGCTGGGGCTTCGTGGAAATCGTCGCCGACAACGGTCTCGTCGGCTGGGGCGAGGCGGTGCTTGAAGGCCACGCGAAAGCGGTGCTCGCCTGCGTCGAGGAGTACCGCGACTACCTAGTCGGCAAGGATCCCTCGCGCATCGAGGACTTCTGGGAGACCATCTACCGCGCGGGCTTCTACCGCGGCGGCGGCGTCCTCATGAGCGCGCTTTCTGGCATCGACCAGGCGCTCTGGGACATAAAGGGCAAGGTCTTCAACGCGCCGTGCTACGAGCTTATGGGCGGAAGGTGCCGCGACAACATGAAGGTCTACTCGTGGATCGGCGGGGACAGGCCCGGCGACACGGGGCGCGCGGCGAAGGAGAAGATGGACGCGGGCTTTTCGGCCGTCAAGATGAACGCCACCGAAGAGCTCCAGATGATCGACACCTACGACAAGGTGGACGCCGTCCTCTCCCGCGTGCAGGAGATACGCGACGCCTGCGGCAAGTACTTCGGAATCGCAATCGACTTCCACGGGCGCGTCCACAAGCCGATGGCGAAGGTGCTCGCGAAGAAGCTGGAACAGTTCGACCCGATGTTCATCGAGGAGCCTGTCCTCTGCGAACACATGGAGGACTTCAAGGAAATCGCCGCCGCGTGCAACATTCCGATCGCGACGGGCGAGCGGCTCTACACGAAATACGACTTCAAGCGGCTTTTGAACGCGGGCGGGGTCGATATCATCCAGCCCGACCTTTCGCACGCGGGTGGGCTCACCGAGGTGAAGAAGATCGGCGCCATGGCCGAGGCGTACGACGTGGCGCTCGCGCCGCACTGCCCGCTCGGCCCGATTGCGCTCGCGGCCTGCCTGCAGGTGGACGCGACGAGCTACAACGCCGTCATACAGGAGCAGTCGATCGGCATCCACTACAACGTCGGCAAGACGGTGCTCGACTACGTGACGAACAAGGACGACTTTAAGTTCACCGACGGCTACGTGGACCTGCCGAAGCTCCCCGGCCTCGGCGTCGAGGTCAACAAGGAGCTCGTCGTCGAGGAGAACAAGACGCCGCACAACTGGAAGAACCCCGTCTGGCGCCACGCCGACGGCTCCGTCGCGGAGTGGTAAACGTGCGGCGGACGCCGCAGCGGCGGCCATGTTCCCATTGTCCCGTGTCGTAGGCGACGTCGTTCACTTTGAAGTTGACGACGTGCGGCCTCCAGTTGCAGTGGGTGTGAACATAAGATCGTGCCAAATTACCTAACGGAATTGCGCCAAATTACCTAACGGAATTGCGCCAAATTACCTAACGTTGACACAGATGAGGCATATTTGATATAATTCGCGCCGTTATGACAGTTTATAGAAAACGAGTCGCTGATGCCTTGTTGGCCGAAAAATTGTCCTATATGGGGGCAGTTCTCGTGCAAGGGCCGAAATGGTGTGGCAAGACGACTACTTCGCGCCAGGCGGTGCGCAGCGAGGTGTCGCTTGAAGATTCCGTTAAAGGGAAATCCAATCGCATTCTTGCTGAGACGCGACCAGACAAGTTGCTTGAGGGCGCGATTCCCAGATTGATTGACGAGTGGCAGGAAGGTCCATTGCTCTGGGATGCCGTTCGTTCTGCTGTTGACCATGGCGGCAGGGGGATGTATGTTCTTACGGGCAGCGCGGTACCTCCTGAGGTTGACGACGATGATAAGAATCGAGTGCCGAGGCATACCGGGACTGGGCGCATTGCCAGACTGACGATGCGCCCGATGAGTCTTTGGGAGAGCGGGGAGTCAACGGGCGATGTGTCGATGGAAAAGCTTTTTGCTGGAGAGGACGTCACAGGCGCAAAAAGCGATCTTGAGATAGAGGATATCTGTGAACTTATTTGTCGCGGCGGATGGCCTGGTGCGCTGGGATTGTCCGGCAAGGTGGCGCGAGGTCCCGCAAGGGAATATTACGCGGCCATTGTGGAGAGCGATATTTCCAGAGTCGACAAGACGCTTCGCGATCCGGGGCGGGTGGATCGCCTCATGAGGAGCCTCTCGCGGCTTCAGGGCACGCAGTCGTCCGCAGCCGTGATTTGCGCGGACATGAAAGCCAATGACTCTGACACGTTGACAGAGGACACGGTTTATTCCTACTTGCGGGCCCTGCGCAGGATATTCGTGACGGAAGACATGCGTGCATGGTGTCCTAATCTGCGATGCAAGACTCCGCTTCGCACCACGGATACGCGATACTACACCGACCCTTCGATTGCAGCGGCCGCCATGGGGTTGGGCCCTGGAGACCTGATGAACGACTTGCCTACGTTTGGGCTGTTCTTTGAGACGTTGGCTGTTCGGGATCTGAGGACGTGCGCGGAGGCGCTTGGCGGTTCGGTGTTTCACTACCTTGACAAGAGCGGCCTTGAGTGCGACGCTATTGTTCGCCTTGAGAACGGTTCGTACGGACTTGTCGAAATCAAGACCGGCGGAGACGCCCTTGTCGAAAAGGGCGTCAAGACGCTTGATTCGCTTTCCGGCAAGCTGGACACTACGAGAATGCCGCCGCCGTCGTTCCGGATGGTGCTTGTGGCAATCGGCGATTTCGCCTACCGCCGGAACGAGGATGGAATAATAGTCTGCCCGATAGGATGTCTGCGTCCATAGGCGGACGACATAGAGGCCTGATTCGGCAACAGGATGCGATGAGGCTTTTCGGATTCTTGTGAGGTGCTCCCAGGAGGATATAAAAATCTTATTGTGTTTTTTGTTAGATAAGGGTGCGCCTCTGTGCTATACTACGAACGCAGTATCCAAAAGAGGAGGCGGAAATGAACGTAAAGCACCAAATCGCATGGAGTACATCGGCCATTCTTTTCGCCGGCGTCATGGCGGCAGCAGCCGTCAATGCCGAGACGGTTTCCGGCGGACCGGATGCCGTTACGTTCATAACTGGAGGAGATCTTGGCTCCACGGCCATTCTCTCCATAAATGCAAATAGCCCGGATACTGTCTTTGAGGGCGTAAGCCTTGACGACTACGAACCTGCCTACGCCTATTTCAACAGGCATACGGCCGGTGGCGACAAGTGGTCGGTGTGTCAGGATCTTGAGCGTGAGGTTCTGCGTCCGTATAACGTCGTTCGCGCAACGGAGAACGGCGCGACGACGATGACTGTGCAGTTTCAGGGCGTGACGCGCATGCACACCTCGCCGTACACCGCCTCCATTACGATCAAGTTCATGCAGAGCGGTGACAATGTGGTCGCCTACGTGGTACGCGCGGCATCGCTGAAGCCGCTCGACATCGAGCTGGGGCTTGACCTTGATGCCATGGTCGCTTCAGGGAATCCGCGCGCAGTCTCGCGTCCGCTCACGGGCGACGGCAAGTACAACATCAGCTTTATTGCGATGCGCAAGTCAGCGGCAACAGTGGCGTATACGCCGTATAAAGGCGACACTATAAGCGATACTCTTGACGGTAACGGTGCCATATCTGTAACGCGCAAGGTGGACGAGACGACCTACAGCGGCTATCTCCCCGGCGACGGATGGACTGTTGTCGCGGCGAACCACAACCTGCGCGACCTCGACGAGGTGGAGGGTTTTCTCCACTGGAAATACAGAGAGGAGACAGGCTGCTACCAGACTGCATACAACCTCAAGTATTCGATCATCTCCGACAGGGCCAACAACAAGACATGCCAGTTCCAGCACGACCTGGCCGGTTCGTATATCTGCGCCCTCATCGTGGAGTTCCGCCAGAACGGGGCCAATGTCGAGGCGAAAAGTGGTGCATACTATTCCCACTATATCGCCAAGAGCGGCTATGAGAGCGAGGTCGTCCTCGGCATGGATTTCGAGGTCTACGGCACGAGCACCTCTCCGCAGCGCTTGAACTACGGCACATACGCCACGGACGATTCCACTAACGCCAGGGCGTGAAAGACCTGAAGCTGAAGTTCAACGTTTATGACAGGGCCAACTATTTGCCGTATCTGCAAGAAGGATGGACGGATATTGCCCCCAGCCGCAATGTCAACGACCTTGCAGAAATAGATGCGCACCATCACTGGAAATACACCTATGCGAATGGTGTCGGCGACTGTTACAAGACGGCGATGCATCTGAAGACATCGTTGGTCGATTCAGGCTACAAGACGTTTCAGATCCAGAGAGACCAGGGCTCTCTTCTGGAGTGCCTGTACGTTCGGCTGTATCAGAGCGGCGGCAACATCAGGGCATGGCTCAACAACTGGAACTACAATCTCTATCTTCAGTCATCTGGAGTGAAGTTCAAGTACGGCATCGACTTTGAGGAGTATCTTACAGGCACAAAAACGCCGTCGCCGACCCATTACCAGAACATCGCCACATCCGACGATGCGAACGGCGACGGCATGAAGGATGTATTGTTGAAGTTCGTGCGCGGCGAATATGTGACCTACGCTGCCGCCAGCACGGCGCTGTACGGCAACGGTTTGACGTTTTCTGGAAGTGCGGACGCGCCGCTCGATGTGAGGACTTCCGCATCTACGGTCTTCCCGTCCAACGGCGTCGTCAAGGTAGAGCCATATGCGACGCTGACGCTTGCAGGCCATGTGGAGAACGGCATGTGGACGCAGTATCGCGTGATGACGAACGGCACGTTGGCGATTACGGGGACATGGCAGACAAGCGACTACGACCAGATCGACCTTGTCGGCGGAACGCTTTCGATTCGTGAATGCGACACCGCGGGGAATGATTCAGGCTCGTATATCAACTACGTGACGCTGATGAACGGCGCATGCGTCAAGGGCAAGGTCGCGCGTGTGGGCCATGCCGCGCAGGGCGGCAACTGGATTGTGGCGGGCGATTCGCCGTCGTACTGCGAAAGCGGAATCGAGTTCACGGCTGCGGGCGGCGACATTGAGCGCAAGTTCGCGCTCAACGTCAACGATGTCGCGGAAGGTTCCGACTTCATCGTCACGGGCGATCTTGCTGACTATGGCACATTGCAGAACGACAGCGGCTACTGGAACGTCCATGTCATCAAGGACGGCGCGGGAACGATGGAGGTTTCAGGCGACATCAAGCTGCCGAACGAAATCTGCGTGAGCAATGGCGTTCTGCGCCTGGCGGAGACATGCACGTTCAGCGTGAGCCGCAGGCGATCGACGGAGGATGGCGACGGCTCGAATGCGAAGGCGCAGATCTGGCTTGCAGGCGGTGCGCTGGAGACGGCGGCGGGTGCGACAAACGAAATCGGCAAGGTGGTGGCGAAGGTTGCCGATGCGCCGCTTAACCTTGGCGACGGCTCGAAGCTTACGCTTTCGGCGTTTGAGTTTGAACGGGGCGCGAACCTTCTCGTCTCGGACAACCTCGGAGATGGTGCGAAGCTGCATGTCGAAGGAGCGCCCACAGGCAAGGTCATCAGGGGCATACGTTGCGGAGCGGACCGCAAGAGCGTCATTGTCGACGAGAGCGGGAACCTCGTGCCGTGGTGCGGCGGACTGAGCGTCATAATCAGATAGGGGAAGCCTCATGGAAGCCCTGACGCGCAAGGAATTTCTGGGTGGCGCGGCGGCGTTCGCGGCTACGAGGGGACTGTCTGCCTACGGCTGGCCTTGCGGCTCGCGCACGCCGACTATGCGGCTCGGCATGATTGCCGACACGCACCTTGTCGTGAAGGACAACGGGTTGAGCGTGCAGAACTGCCTGTGCTACGAGCCTGCGCTGCGGTATTTCGACAGGCGAAAGGCGGATGGCGTCGTCGTCGCGGGCGACATCACCGACTTCGGCACCGGCGCGGCGCTTAGACGGATCGCCGAAATCTGGTTCAAGGTGTTTCCCGGAAACCGCCGGTCCGACGGCGGACCAATCGTGCCGCTCTTCATCTACGGCGACCACGACATGGGCGGCTACATGCACAAGTCCTACAGGAAATGGGCTGAAAGCGCCTGCACTGTCCCCGGCGAGCTGGACGAGATAATCTCCGACGGAGGCAACGCGGCGCGGCTTTGGAAGGAATGTTTCCACGAGGAATGGTCGCCCATTCAGGTGAAGGAGTGCTGCGGGTTCAAGTTCGTCCTTGCGCACCATCCGCTGCATACCGGGGAGTCCAACCACGGCAACTCGATACCGGGGCTTGCGGAATTCATGGCGAATCAGGGCCTGGACTCGAATAAGCCGTTCTTCTTCGTCCAGCACCGCGTTTTCAAGAACACCGTCCTTTGCGAAGGCTGCGGGTGGGAGAGCGGCAATACGACGGCTGTCCTCAAGAAGTATCCGAACGCCATCGCGCTTTGCGGACATGGCCACATGAACGCGGCGGACGACCTCTGCGTTTGGCAGGGCGAGTTCACGGCCATGCAGATACCCTCGCTCAACTTCTGCTGTACACGGCCGGGACGCGAGAACGGCTACAACAACCTGGACAAGGACGCAATCATGCCGAAGGGCGAGATCCGCAAGTCGTGGCAGGGGATGTTCGGCACGATGTACGATGACAGGTTCGTGGTCGAGCGGCGCGATTTCTTGAATGGAATGCCGCTCGGTCCTGACTGGGTTATTCCCTTGCCGAGTCCAGATGGGGCGCTCCGCACCGAAGTGCGCGCGGAGCGTTCCGTTCCGCCGCAGTTTGCGGAAGACGCGAAGGTTTCTGTTTCTGAGCGCGTTGTGGTGAACCGCGCCAAGAAATCGACGGATGCGGTGGTCGTATCCTTCCCCGTCGCCCATGCGACGTCACAGACGCCACGCACGTACGACTACGTGGTGACGGCATGGAAGGGTGAAAAGGTCGTCAGGGAGAAGTTTGTGTTCTCCAAGGGACAGTTCTGGGCGGACAGCCTGGACATCAAGCCCGTTGAATGCGCATTTGCGAAGTCCGATCTGCCGGACGACTGGCGCACGTCCGTGCGGTTCACCGTTGCGCCGCGCGATTCCTTTGGAAACTGCGGACAACAGATAACGTCATAGAGAGAGTAAAGAATGAATGACATGACCCGAAGAGAGTTCATTTCGACAGGCGCGGCGTTCGCGGCGGTAAGCACCTCTGCGTCGGCTTTCGCCAAGACCCCGGACGAGATACGTGCCGTGCTTCTGCACATGGGCATGAACATGTGGGGCGAATGGCGCGCGCCGGACGAGCCGAAGATCGAAGGGAAGCGCTACACCCGCGATGAAATATGGTTCTCGGAAGACATCTGGAAGCGAACCATCGACCATGCGAAGAAGCGCAAGTACAACATGGTGGTGATGGACCTCGGCGAGTTCCTCGCCTACCCGAGCCATCCAGAACTGGCCGTGAAGGATAGCTGGAGCGCAGACAGAATGCGCGACGAAGTGCGGCGATTGCGCAATATGGGGCTTGAGCCGATACCCAAGCTTAACTTCTCGGCGTCGCACGACCAGTGGCTCAAGGAGTATGGGCGCATGCTCTCGACAAGGCCGTACTACAAGGTCTGCGCTGACGTCCTGAAGGACGTCTCGGAGATTTTCGAAAGTCCTCGTTTCATCCATCTCGGCTTTGACGAAGAGAAGATAGAGAGCCAGCGCAAACGTCTTGCCGTGTGCGTCCGGCAGAACGAACTTTGGTGGCACGACCTTCTCTGGTTCGTAAGGGGCGTGGAGAAGCTTGGCTCCCGCGCATGGATATTCAGCGACTATGGCTGGCATCACCCGGAGTTCATAGAGAAGTGTCCGAAGAGCGTCCTCCAGAGCAACTGGTACTACAACGAGGACGCGCAGGGCTACGACATACCCAAGATGAAGGACTGGTTCAAGCCGAAGCTCCGGCTTTTCGCCGACCTTGACAAGGCTGGATTCGACCAGGTGCCGTGTCCGTCGAACTGGCTCTCGCCGAAGCTGAAGGAATCAGGCAGGACGGACAACAGCGACTGTGCGGCGGCGGTCGTGAAGCACTGCCGCGCCAACATTTCGGCGGAGCGCCTCAAGGGCTTTATGATGGCTTCCTGGACCGACTGCAAGGGCGAAGGTGCGTTCAAGTTCAATTGCGCCGGCATGGACCAGCTCGCTGCCGCGCTGTCCTGATGCGCGTCGCCCATGTTTAATCGCGAGCCGCGCGCCACGGATGCAACGGGTGCGCGGGCAGGTTTATGGTATAATACGCCGCATGGGACGGGGAAAAGTCTTCAATGAACAGGATACTCTTCGAGCGGAACGAGATTGTCGACGGAGTCGCGACATTCGGGGGCGCGCGTGCGGAGCATGTGCTCGGCGTCCTGCATGGGGAAGTCGGCCAGACGCTTAAGACGGGCGAAATCAACGGCGGAGTCGGAACCGGGGAGATCCTTGAGATCGTCCGCGGCGGTTCAGGCGAAGAGGCTCGCGTTCGCGTCAGGGTGCGGCACGAAGAGGAGTCGCTGCGCCCGTGGGCGGACATCATCCTCGCCCCGCCGCGCCCGCGCGTGATGAAGCGCCTCCTTCCGCAGCTCGCGGCGATGGGCGTCGGGCGCATCGTCCTCGTGGGGGCGAAGAAGGTCGAGAAGGACTTCTGGGGCGCGACGCTGCTGAAGGAGGAGAACTACAGGCCTCTTCTCGTCGACGGGCTGATGCAGTGCGGCGCGTCGATCCTGCCCGAGCTTGTCTGCCGCCGCGCATTCCGGCGCTTCGTGGCGGACGAGCTTGACGCGATGTTCCCCACGACGCGGCGAGTGGTGGCGCATCCATATGGCGAAGGGATGTCGGCTGAGACTTCTGAGACGACTGGGACGGCTGGGACTTCTTCGTCGGCTTCACAAGATGCGGCGAGGCAATCGCTTCTTCTGGCGATCGGGCCGGAGGGCGGCTGGACCGACGACGAGGTAGAGCTTCTGGAGACGAGAGGGTTCCGAAGATACTCGCTCGGGCCGCGGATCCTGCGTACCGAAACGGCGACGATAGCCCTTCTTGCCAGGCTTGGCGTATTCGGCGGATAACCCTTTTCCCGGTTCTCCGCATCTTATATAAAACATCTTCTCACCCTTCGCACCGTGCGCATTGCGTTCGCGACTGGCGCGCCAGCGTCGACGCATGGATTGATGCAGATCCCGACGCGATTGAAATCACGAATCTCTTTGACCACTACGAGAACTCGCTCGTCTTCCCCTGCTACGAGCGCGAAAACCTTCTGCTGAGGTATCTGGAGTACAAACTGTGCGAATGGCGCGGCATTGAGTTCCCCTTGCGCCGTCGCCCAGAGCTCGTCTTATGCAACCAGACGTCCGTGCTTCTTGGCTGGACTTCGCTCGACTACGAGGTCCTGGCGTTCCCGATCGATGGCGCGGGAGGGAAAGAAATGCCAGACGCTTCCAATCTGGGAAAGCGACGGATCGCGAGATGCGTCGGTAGAAATGCCCATTCGCTTCGAGGACGCCAGTGTGCGCATGTGCAAGATTGAGGGTGTTCGGGTTCCGTTCTTCCACTGGCCCTGCGACCGTGACGACGGGCAGCTGCTTGTCGACGTGTCCGGCTATGAACACAACGCTCGCGTCGACGGCAAGGGGTATGGCGGGGGGCATCTCGGCTATACGGGCTACAACCTCTGCCACAACGGGCCGGTTGCGCCGGAGACGGGATGGGAGAACCCTTTCCGCAGGGATGCCGATGGGCGAGGGTTCCTGCATTTGGCCGGGAAGCATTACGTCGTGTCCATGGGTGGCACGGCGATGCCTGGCGCAAGCACCTATGAGATTTCTGTCCGCCCGAATGGCTTTGGCCGTCGCATGGGCGTGATTTGCGGTTCGTATGGGAAGATAGACCTCACGATAGAGCCCGACGGACGCGTCTGCGCCGCCAGGCGAAGCAACAAGATGCTTTTCACGACCGACAGCAAGATATTGTCCTTGAAGCCCCTGTCAGTTGGCGCATGGACGCGCTTGGTGGTCGTGTACGATCTCAGAAAGATGTATCTTTACGTTGACGGGCGGTTGCAGGGCGATGTCGTGGCGAAGCCGAACTACCACGACAAATCGTGGGGTACGGACATAATGACGTACTGTTCGCACGAGTTCCACAACGAGCTGTTCTTCGGCGCGGAGGACAAACAACTCTCTCCCGCCAACTTGTTCAACGGCGACATTCGCGACATCCGCGTCTATGGCCGCAATCTTTCGCCGGCGGAATTCCTGGAGGAATCGGGGAACACCCTGCGCGTTCCCGCCCATGAAGGCGGCTGGGTGCGCGGCGCGGAGGCCGCGATCAGGACAAGGAGGTTGTGAATATGGTATACTGCGCGGCATGGGCGAGGAGATCAGATACTACCGCAGATTCCATGGCTATGACTATTCGCGGGGCGCGGCGCTTTTCATAACGATGGCCACCGCGCCGCGCCGCGCGCTTTTCGGACGCGTCGCCGACGCCGTCGTCGTGTTGAGCGAC
Organism: Kiritimatiellia bacterium; assembly: GCA_017405115.1. Next base: position 4,679 of record JAFRBA010000127.1, on the reverse strand, counting down.
TTCGGCCGCCAGGTACTCGAATGCATTGCGGCCATTCCGCGATTCAACCCGGGGATCTCGCTTTTGGAACACGTGCTGATGCCAGACCATCTCCACATGGTTCTCCGCATCGCGCCCGGTCTTGCGGAGCCGCTGCAGGTGCTTGGCGCGGCGATGCGCAAGTTCAAGTCGTATACGACGACTCTTGCCCGTCGGCAGCTTGGCCTTTCGATAATCTGGCAGCAGGGCTACCACGACCGGATCTGCGTTTCGCGGCGGTTCATCGAGGCGGTCACGCGCTACATCCGATACAACCCGCTCAAATACGAGCTGATGTACAACCAGCCACAGTACATGCGCATTCGGGAGCCGCTTGACTCCCCGCGCCTCGACGTCGACGACTTCTGGAAGGGCATCGGCAACGTAGACCTTCTTTCTCCAGACACTAAGCTGCTTTCGCTGCGTGTTTCAAGAAAGGTCGCTGCGCGGAACCTGCCGCATGTCGTAGCGAGAATGGAAGACGCGGTTCGGGCGGGCTATGTTGTGATCTCCGGCTTCATCAGCCCTGGCGAAGTCGCGGTTCGCGACATGTTGCTTGAAAATCGCGAAGCGCGCTTCATACATATGCTGCCCTCCTGCATGAAGAACGGGCACCGGCCCGACTCGCGCTACCTGCCAGCGCTGTCGGAGGGGCGCTTCCTTGAAATCGCCGAGGGCAACGACGAAACCGAGTTCGGGCGCGGCGCCTGCCTCGTGCTCAACGACGAAATCGCCGCGATGGCGAAGGCGGGCGAGGGCGGGGCGCTCTACTGGCGGGCTGAAGGGCCGAGGTTTGAAAGAGGTTTACGCGGCGCGGAGGCCGCGAATCAGGACAGGGCACGCGGCGCGGAGGCCGCGAATCAGGACAGGGCACGCGGCGCGGAGGCCGCGAATCAGGGCGGGGAAGCCGCGAGCCAGCACCGATCTTGAATCGCGGGCTCAGCCCCGCGTAAACTCAAGACCTTTGTTATGGTTCGCGGGGCGCGGCGCCTTTCAGGGGGTTGATTCGGCAACTGGAGATTGGTATAATGCAACCATGAAAACAACCATGATGCGCTGCATACTCATTTGCCTCGTCGCCTGCGCGGCGCCGAGTTGTTTCGCCGCCGAGAGCCCTGCGTCCTCCGTTTCGCATATGGAGAGCAGGACGAACGACCCTACACGAGACCCCGGTCTCTTCGGCGACTACTGGTGGGCGAACCGCTTCCTGAGTCGCAGCCGTCTCGTAGAGGGGTTCAAGGGAAAGACCGTCGATGTCGTCATGCTCGGCGACTCGATCATGCATTTCTGGGAATGGAAGCATCCCGAGAGCTGGGCGAAGTTCACGAAGGGGCGGACGGTCTTGAACCTTGGCTATGGCGGAGACAAGACGCAAAACGTCCTTTGGCGGATGGAACACGGCGAACTGGACGGCTACAAGGCCAAGTGCGTCGTTCTCATGATTGGAACCAACAACAACTCGTCAAAGGACTCGGATCCTGCCGCCGTCGCGGAAGGCGTCAAGAAGATCGTCGCCGGGATACGCAGCCGGCAGCCAAGCGCGAAGGTGATTCTGCACCCGATATTCCCAAGGGGCCGCTCGGCCGACTCTGCCCGACACGCGGCGGCAAGACTGCGCAACGACGAGACGAATGCATTGCTCAGGAGATTTGCGGAAGAAGACGGCAAACTTGTCTGGGTGGACTTCAACGACAAGCTGATAGACAAGTCTGGCTGGGTGCCGAAATCGCTCATGGCGGACGAGATACATCCAACCGACGCCGGATACGACATTTGGCTGGAGGCGCTCGAACCGCATCTACAGAACTATTGCGTATTCTAACCATGAGGCGATGGCAAGGGCATATCGGAGAGTTGTAGGTCCGCAGGCTTTACAGGCTTCGGCCAGGAATGTTATAATGCCAGCAGCACGCAGGAGCGTGTTGTCGGCGGAAGGCTGCGCAACGGGTGCTGCGCTGGTCGCCGGCGGAACAGTCTGAATTGGAGGTCTGGCATGATAAGGGCGTTCTTGTTCGCCGCAACCGTTTCCACCGCAGTCGCCGGCTATGCCGAGACGCGCGTGTTCACCGTCGCGAGGGACGGCGTTTCGCAGGCAGACATCGTGGTGCCGGCGAAGCCGCTCGACGCAGTGCGCTACGCGGCGGACGAGCTGAAGCACCACCTCGACAAGGCGTTCGGCGCGAAGTTCGAGATCGTCACAGAGGACGCTTGCGACCTCTCTCGCCATCCCTGCCACATCTTCCTCGGCGCGACCAAGGCCGCCGCCAAGGCGGGAATCCCGGCCGCGAGCTGAAGCTCGACGAGCGCGTCGTGAAGACCTCCGGCAACGGTCTGTATCTCCTCGGCCGCGACAGCGACATCAAGTACGACCGCATCCAGTGCACGTGGATAGTCAAAAGCATCGGTACGCTGTATGCCGTCTACGACTTCCTCGAGACCGAGCTTGGCGTAAAGTGGATATGGCCGGGAGAGACCGGCGAGGTAGTGCCGAGGCGCGCGACGCTCTCCGTCGGGCCCATCGACCGCAGCGGCGTGGAGCCGCTTGAGGAGCGGACGTTCTACGGCGACGCCGCGCCGTGGAAGGCGAGGCGCGTCGGCTTCACCAACATGAAGTCGTACAACGCGTTCTTCGACGCGCAGACTAAGTTCATGACGCGCCACCGCAGCGGCCGTCGCAGGAACTCGGTCGCCACGCATTCCTTCTCCGACTGGTGGGAGCGCTTCGGCAAGGACCACCCGGAATACTTCAACCTGCTGCCGGACGGCACGCGGCGACCTTTGCACGATCCGACACTCGTCACCATGTGCTGTTCGGAGCCTGGGGTCTGGCGCCAGAAGGTCGCCGACTGGACCGCGTGGTGGGAGAAGACCGGGAGGCCCGGCGGGTACGAGCCGTGGGTGAACTGCTGCGAGAACGACTCCGCAGGGCTTTGCACGTGCGCCAGGTGCCGCGCGTGGGATCCGCCGGATCCGCGCTTCGGGCAGCATCCGTACTGGAAGGGCGGGCTCACGCGCGAGTTCCTCGACAGCCTGTGGCAGAAGGGCGGCCCCAACCACGGCGAGTGGGCTCTCAGCTGGTTTGTGGGCGACAACCGCTGGGACATCCCGGAGAAGGACTCCAACCTGAAGCCGGTCGCGCCGCTCTCCGACCGCTACGCGAACTTCTACAACCACATACAGGCCGAAGTCGCTAAGGTCTGTTCTGAGGCGCGCGTCGTCGGCTATGCATACGAGAACTACGTGGAGGCGCCGCAGAAGACGAAGGTCGATCCGCGCGTGATCATCGACTTTGTGCCGCGCAGCTACCTGCCGTACGACGAGACGGAGTCCAGGTTCTTCCGCAAGCACTGGCTGGGGTGGAGGAAGGCGGGCGTGAAGGACTTCGTCTACCGGCCGAACTACACGCTCGCCTGCGGCGGCTACCATCTTGACCAGGGCCGCCTCATCCTCTCGGACTTCGCCTTTGCGTACACGAACGGGATGGACTCCTGCATGTTCGACTCGCTTCGCGGCTCGTGGGCGGCGCATGCGCTGATGGGCTACGCCCTCATACGCGCGATGCGCGACCCCCTGCACGGCTACGACAGGGCGAGGGACGAGATGCTGTCCGCGTTCGGCGCGGCGCGGCCGGCGGTCGCGGAGTTCCTCGACGGTGTGCGCGCGCACTCGGAGCACTGGACGTTCGCCGACATCCGCAAGATGTCCTGGGTCAACCATACCGGGGCGCAGGGCGGCGGGAGCCACGGCAACTGCGAGGCGATTCTCGAGGAGTATTTCGACGACGCCTTCTTCGCGAAGGGCTATGCGGCGCTCGAACGCGCGGCGAAGGCGGCGGCCGGCGACGCGGAAGTCCTGGCTCGCATCGACTTCCTCCGCAAAGGGCTTCGCAACACCGAGCTTACGCGTCAGGTGCGCATTGCGCAGAAGCGCTGGCTGGAGAGCGGCCGCGCCGCCGACAAGAAGCCGCCGTTCGACGCGGCGTTCAAGGCGATGTGCGAGTACAGGGCGTCTGTCGAGGACGACTGCGTGTGCAACTTCGCCGACTGCGCCAACAGCGAGATCAACAGCATGGGCTGGCCCCACAAGGCCATCGCCGAGACCCCCTGATATGCCACCTGACGGGATGAATTATCCCGAAAAAAACGGGATAAGGGTGCCCGAAATTGCGGCTTGCAAACGACACCGGTTTTTTGGTACAATATGCGTCGGCCCGAAGAGGTGAAATACATCCATGCGCATCGCATGGCTTTGTTTTGCCTTGTCGAGTCCAAAAGACAAAACGAAAGCGAGCGCATAAAAAGACAAGCGAAAGGGGCCTGATGTTCGCTAGAGATTGCGTAGGCTTGTGCATGCGCAAGGCAGCGGTTACCGTTGCCTTTGCCACTGCATTTGCCTTCGCGTCTCGGGCGGAGGAAATCGACGGCTCGGCAGTGGTCTCCGGCGGCGGAGAAGTTGAGTTCACCGGAGCGAGCACGACCAACTGGGTATATAACGCCGACACCGACTCCTACGATTTCATCTTGACCTTCGCCAATGCGTCGTCGGCCGGCTCGTTCACATTGCCCGGCACGACATCTGCGCGCATCCTCGCCGTTGGTGGTGGCGGCGGCGGCGGCGGCGCGTACAGGCTGGCGGCTGCGAACCAGCCGTATGGCGGCGGC
>JAFRBA010000126.1 GCA_017405115.1 Kiritimatiellia bacterium | reverse complement strand
TTTCAACCTTTCAACCCCCCTCACGCCATCTGCCCGAGGTTCTGGGCGATTTCGGTGCTTGTGTCGGTCGCGGAGCTTATCATCTGCGCGATCTCCCCGATGCCGGCCTGGAGCTGCTCGAGTATCTTCTGGAGCTCCTCCTGGCTTTCGTCGAGGCGCTGCTGGAGCATCGTGATGAACTTCTCCAGCTCGGTCGTGTCGGCCTTCGCGTTCTCCGACTTGAACGTAAGGAAGGTCGAGGCGCCGTTCGATGCGAGGGACATTGCTCCGACCCCCGTGTTAGCGACGGTTATGACGTTCTGAATCGTCTTCGCCGTCTGCATGGCCGTAGCGGAGAGCTTCGCCGTGTCGGCCACGGCCTTGGCGCCCGTGGCAGCCGCGTCCGCCGCAGCCTTGCCTGCCGCCGCGAAGCCGGAGATCATGCTGCCGACGCTGCAGCCCAGCTGCAGGACCATGATCGAGAGGTTGATGATGAGAGAGGCGGCGAGCATGGCCTTGTTCTTGTCCCAGCCGTACTTCTCCTGCAGATGGTCCGCCAGCTTCTCGACCAGCGTGTCCATCACGCCCGTCTCGTTCAATGTCAGCGCGGTGACGGCGAGAACCGCGCCGGCGATCGCGAAGCCCGCAGCCGCGCCGCCGGTGACGATGGTCAGCGCGACAGCCGCCGCAACGGCGAGGACCGCGCCGATCCAGCCGAATATGCGGCTGATCTTGGCGGCCTTCTCGGCCTTCTCCATCTTCTTGATGGACTCGTCGATCTGCTTCATCCGATCCTTCTGCTCGGTGTCGAGGCCCTCCTTCTGCATGTCGATGCGGTCCTTGGCCATCTCGATCTGCCGCTCCTGGTTGTCGAGCTGCAGGTAGGAGATGAGCTTCGTGAGGTCGACCTCCTTCGCCGCCGCGTCGTTCGGATTATCGAGGACCGGGACGTTGTTCGCGCCGCACGTCTTCCTTTCGCCGGCGCCGGTCACGGACGTGTCGTCGCCGCGCGAGATCTTGAGGTTTGCTCCGGCAAGCACCTCGATGGCCTTGCCGAGGACTTCCTTGGCCTTGGTGTCGTCGCCAGCGATCTCGGAGAACTTGTCGTACAGTCCCTCCGTAATCTGCGCGCCCTGAGCCTTCGTGTTGAGTTCTATTGCCATGGTTTTCCCTCCTTCGCCCTGTCTACACGCCTGCAGACAAAAGGTTACGACTTTTTCTCATCTTCCTTCGCGAGGGCGGCGAAGGCCTCTTCGCCCACCATTTCGCGGAGCTTCGCGGCCTTGGCGCGGTACTCGCGGCCGACGTCGGTGTCCCTGGGGCAGTATTCGTCCAGCGCCTCGAGCGAACTCGCCGCGTTGCGCTTGTCTCCCATCGCCAGGAAGCACTCCGCCGCGTGCAGCTGGGGCCTGGGGTCGTCGAGCTTCAGGAACGAGCAGTAGCCGTACGAGGCAACCGCGCCCTGGAAGTCCTTCAACACCTGCTGAACGGCCCCGAGGCCGAGCCAGAACTTCGCGTTCAGGTGGTCGAACAGCACCAGGAACTTGAACAGCTTCAGCGCATCGTCGTACTTGCCCGTGCGGTAGTAGCCGAAGGCGAGCGAGTACACCGCCTCGAGCTCGTCGTTGGTGACGCCCTTGATCTGCTTGAGCGTGGCTTTGTCCCTGACGAGCGACCTGATGCCCTCGGCGATTTTCTCCGTGTCGATTTTCTGCATGGGTTTTCTCCTTGTTTTTGGTGGTTTTCAAAATCCGTCCGCCCCGGCTACGCCAGGTGAGTGCGGTTCTCCTCTATGGTCTCATTCAGGACGTCCTCGAACTTGTCGAGTGCCTCGCGGATGCCCCTGAAGACGTCGACCGCCTCCGCCTTCCGCTCCTTCCTCTCGGTCTCCTCGGCGGTCTCCGTCTTCTCCATCGTGCCGAACACGTCCGCGAACTCCTTCGCGATGGTCTTCAGGGTGTTGGCCCCTAAGGACTCCGCAAGGGCGCTTATCTTCACCTTGAGGGACGATATCTGGTTCGTCGCCTCGGCTATCTTGCCCTGCGTGTCCGCGATAACCTGCTTCTTGGCGTCGAGCTCCTTGCGGAGGGCCTTCTGCTTCTGCACAAGCTCGTTGTGGTCCTTGCCCTCCTGCACCGCGATGTCGATCTCCTTCTGGAGCATGTCTATCTTCGTCTGGAGAACAACCGCATCCGCCTCGGCGGCCTGCATCGACGCCTTCATCCCCGCGACGTCCTTCTCCAGCTTGTCAGCCTCGTCGGAAAGCGCCAGACCCTCCTCGATGTTCGCCTTCTGGGCGTCGGTGAGCGCCTGCCCTATCGCGTTGAGAGAGCCGACCAGGACGGAGAACTTCGTCTTCTCCTGGTCGTTCTTCATGTGCGCCAGAAGAGCCTCTAGGTCTGTAACCGCACCATGCGTAACCGTGAGAGACGCCCCGCCCAGCAGCGCGGTGAGCTTGCCCTTCGCGCCAGTCTCGGAGACGGACGAATCCGCCGCGAACATCGCCGCCGACTGCCTGGCGACGCCTGATGATTCAAGTTCTATAGCCATGTTTGCACTCCTTTCGTTGCAACGTGTCTACACGTCAGATCCGAAAAGGTTTCATCATCATGGAAAATTTCATGCGCCTGTTCTCCAGCTCGTCGCCAGCCTCCTCGGGCCTGCGCGCGGCCGACGGCGTCTCCTCCGGCACCGCTGGCTCGTCGTCGTCGAACTCCAGCGGCTCCATGCCGAGACGCACCAGCTCCCGGTTCGCCGCCTCCCGCTGGCTCTCGGTGAAGTGCATGGCCTGCACCTGCTCGCGCGTCAGCCCTTGGCTCTCAAGGAGCCTGTCGGTCTCTGCGAAGCGAAGCTCGGCTTGGGCGACAAGCGCCTGAGAATCCGCAACCGTCTTGCGGATTTTGGCAAGATATGCGTCCAGCTCTTCTTTGGATTTCATGTCCTGCCGATGATTATACCAAAATTTTCGCGCGTGCGCGTATAAATTATAAGAGAATAAAAAATCCGCCTCCCGCCCCCGCGCATTTTGGTATAATAGTGTCGAATACCGTCTATGGCCTATGCACTACAGAGCCTCCTGCGCATCAGGACGATGCGGGAAGACCGCGCCAGCGGCGAGCTTGTCGCCGCGCGGCAAGCCGTCGCAGACGCCGCCGAGGCGCTGACGAAGCGTACGCGCATACTCGAAGACTACGAAACCACGCGGGAATCCAGGCGCGACAGCCTCTACGACACGGTCATCGGCCGCGCCGTCACCCGCGAGCAGCTCGACAAGGTAAGCGAAGGCGTCGCGAAGATAGACGAAGAGGGCGTGCTCAAGGCCGAGGACGTGCGCCGCGCCAAGGAAGAACTGCGCACGAGAGAGGAAAACGCCGCGCTCGCGCGCACCGCGTACTTCACTGCAGCCAAGGGCCGCATGAAGATAGACGAGCACCGAGCCCACTGGCTGGAACTGGAGATGGAAGAGCAGGAACGGCGCGCGGACGAAGAGCTGGAAGATTTCACAAGGAGGCCAAATGACGATTGACGCAATCCCATCTGAAATGTCGTTCGCCTCCAAGATCGCAGATAACATGCTGCCCCCCGTTGTGGCGGTGCCGGAGATGCTGCGGACGACATCCGACGCCATAGAACGCTTCCAGCGGGCATTTGATGTCAGCAAACCAATGATTGCCGCCGTCATCAAGACCGTCGAGGCCGCCGCGAAGACGACCGAAACGACCGTAGCGCCCACGACAACCGCGACTACCACGACACCCACGACGCACGAGACGAACGCGACTTCTGCGACAACCGTAACTACCACGGCGACCGCGACACTCAAGCCCCTCGCGCCCCCCATGTCCCCCGTGCCCCCTGCGTCTCCCGCGTCCCCCGAGACACCCGAGACGCCAAAGGCACCTGTGGCGGCCGAGCACGCCGAACAACCAGCTAGGGCGACCCCGCCGATACCGTCGCAACCCGCTATTGCGCCAACGACCGAGAAAACGCCTGCACCTGCCGCCGAGGCTCCGGCAAAAGCACCCGAGCCGCCCACGACGCCTAAGGCTGCCGTATCGACCGAAGTGCCTGCGCCTCCCGCGGCACCCAAGGCCACCACGACATCCAAGACGACCGAGACGCCAAAGAGCCCCACGTCTCCCCAAACCCCCGCGGCACCCAAAACGCCGGCAACTCCCACGGCACCCGAGGCCCCCGCGACGCCCATGGCGGCCGAGCACACTGAACAACCAGTTAGGGCGACCCTGCAGAAACCGCCGCAACCCGCGATTGCTCCAACGACCGAGAAAACCCCTGCGCCTGCCGCCGAGGCTCCGGCGAAGACACCCGAGCCGACTACTGCGCCTAAGGCTACAGTAACGAGCGAAGTGCCTGCGGCGCCGGAGACGCCAAAGTCCCCCGAGACACCCGAGACGACCGCGACCCCCGAGACGACCGCGATACCCAAAACGCCCAAGGCACCCGAGACGACTGCTGCACCCGAAACGCCCAAGACACCCGTGTCTTCCGCGTCCCCCGAGACGCCCACGTCTCCCGCTACGCCAGAGCTGATTAAACAACCTGGCATGGGTGTCGCGCCTAAACCGGCGGGCACCGGCGAAAATGTCGAGGATCCATCGAACAACATCCATCAAGCAATAGTCGAGAAGACCTCCCAGCCCATCCAAACCACAAAGACGACGAAAGCAACCGACGAAGAACCCGCAGAGCTTTCCGCGGCTCCATCCGCGGTTCCTTCCGCGCTGCCTTCCGACGCCTTGCCGCAGGCCGCGGCCGTCGGCACGGCGACTCCGGTTCTCTCGCCGGACGCGATTGCAGAGGCTGCGACAAGGGCCGCGACGGCGCGCTCGCAGGAAATCGTCTCGGCCGTCGAGACAGTCGCCGCGACCGTCGCCGTCACTCCGGGGCTTCATCATGGCGACGGCGAGGTGCGGATCATCCTGAAGCCCTCCGTCCTAGACGGGTCGGAGGTCAGGATCGAGGCCAACGGACCGGCGCTTCAAGTCTCGATCACCCCCGCGACCACCGAAGTCGCGCAGCTGGTCGAGCGCAGCATCCCAATGTTCCAGCAGCAGCTCGCCGAGCGCATCGCCGCCTTTCAAAGCATATCCGTCTTAGTCACGCCGCGCCAGGGCCCCTCAAGGTCGCGCAGCTCCACCTGACAGCTTCAACACCACACATCCGGAACCCATCAAAGTGAAACCGTCCGAGATACTAGCATCGCTGCCCGGCTGGGCAGACGCCACACCCGCCAAGATGCTCGCGCACCCGGCATGGGCCCTTCCCTGCCGGTTCGGAGAGTCGCCCGCGACCATGCGCCTCGACGCGATTCGCCCAGCCGACACGCTCGACGTCATCGTGCGCTTCGAAAGCGAAGACCACGTGCTGGGGCTTGCCGACAGCCCCGCCTTCCCCGAGCTCCACGCCGTCTGGGCGTCGAAGTCGGAGATGCCGGAGCCGGTCCTGCTGGCGCTGATGGAGAAGGAGTGCGGCGGGCTCTTCCAGCTGCTGGAGAACGCAGTCCGCCGGCAGCTGACCGTGGTCGGCCTTGCGCATGAGCCCCGCGCCGAGGGCGAGTCACTCGCGGCGCGCGTGTCGACCGGCGAATCGGACGTCGCCGTCTTCACTCTGACGAATTCGCGCATGGTCACCGGCGCGCTCGGGCTGCTGCGCAACATAGACGTCGCCCACCCGTCGATCCGGTCGATGCAGCTGCCGGGAGAGCTCGAGTTCGCCGTCTTCGCGCTCTCCTCCAGCGACGCGCCGTCGACGGGCGACGCGCTGCTGCTGCCGGAAATCGACCTTTCCGCCGCGTCCGCGCCGGTGCGGCTCATCGTCGCCGGGAGGTTCGTCGCGCAGGCCGAGACCGGTCTGACCGGCTGGGCGGACGACGGACGCTGGCGCGTCGTGCGCGCCGAGCGCGTCTCCATCTCCTTCGGCGACCTTGCCGACTTCGCCGACGGAACGACGCAATGGGCCAGCTCGCCGGCGCTCTCCCCGCTCGGCAAGACCACCCCGGAGCTCGCCCTCAGTCTCGTCAGAAACGGACTAACCGTCGCCTCCGGGCGCCTCGTGCGCCTTGGCGAGCAGGCGGCCATGTCCATCGACGCCACAGCATAACCCGCAGCCAGGAAGAAACGCCGCCATGTTCCAGACAGACCCGTTTTCGCTGATAGTCCTCCTCGTGGGGATGTCGCTCCTGCCGTTCATCGCGATGGTCGCGACAAGCTACCTCAAGATCGTAGTCGTCATATCCCTGATAAGAAACGCGCTCGGCATACAGTCCATCCCGCCGAACATGGTCGTGAACGCGCTGGCGATGATCCTGACGTTCTACATCATGGCCCCGATCTGCTCCGAGTCGTGGGAAATCGCCAAGACGGAGCTTGCGAACAAGCCGGCGGCCGTGCACGAGACGGACGCCGTGGCGAAGGCCGCCGAGCCGTTCAGGCAGTTCCTGCTGAAGCACACCGGCGACAGGGAGCGGGCGTTCTTCGTGAACACCGCCGAGAAGCTCTGGGCGAAAGGCGACGAGCCCGCCAAGGTGGACTCCGAGGGCTTCGCGATACTCATCCCGTCGTTCTGCGTGTCGGAGCTCACGAAGTCCTTCGAGATTGGCTTCCTCGTGTACCTGCCGTTCATTGCGATAGACATAATAGTCTCCAACATCCTGCTCGCCATGGGCATGATGATGGTCTCGCCCGTCACGATCTCGCTGCCCTTCAAGCTGCTGCTGTTCGTCATGGTCAACGGCTGGACGCTGCTGATCCAGGGCCTCGTGAGGGGGTACATCATATGAACCAGGCGCAGATCCTCGATTACGCGCAGACCTGCCTCGTGCTGGTGCTGCGCCTGTCGCTGATCCCCATTCTCGTGGCGACGGTGATCGGCGTGATAGTCTCGCTCCTGCAGGCGCTGACGCAGATCCAGGAGCAGACCCTGGGCTTCGCGGTGAAGCTGATCGCCATATCGGTCACGCTGCTCGCCTGCGCGTCGTGGATGGGCGCGCAGCTTCTGCTCTACACCCAGGACATCTTCGCGCACTTCCCCCTGCTAGGAAAATAGGATGGCTTACGTCGAGTTCCACCGCTGGATACTGGCAGCCGTGCTGGCTATGGCCCGGTTCGGTGGGGCGTTCGCGATATGCCCTGCGCTCACGGACTCCATGATCCCGGGGCTGGCCCGGCGCGCCGCGATACTCGGCTTCTCGTTCCTTGCCATCCCGTATGTCAAGGACGGCATGCCGCCCGGGGAGCCGAGGGTATGGATGTTCGCGCTCCTCGCGGCGAAAGAGGCGCTCATAGGGTTTCTCATCGGCTTCTTCGCGGCAATCCCCTTCTGGGTGGCGGAGAACATCGGCAACTTCATCGACAACCAGCGCGGGGCGACGATGGGCGAGGTCTACTCGCCGCTGAGCGGGGCGCAGGTGTCCACCACGGGGATATTCTTCACGCAGATCGTCACGACCGTCTTCTTCGTCGGCGGCGCGATACTCGTGCTCCTAGGCGCCATATACTCCAGCTACTCCATCTGGCCGGTCTTCGGAGACTGGGTGAGCTTCGCGCCCAAGGCCCCGTCCCAGATACTGGCAGTCGTCGACGCCATGCTGATGAAGACGGTCATAATCTCCGCGCCCATCATCATAATCATGTTCCTCGCGACCCTGGGCCTCGGCCTCGTGAACCGCACCGCGCCGCAGCTGAACGTCTTCTTCCTCTCCATGCCGGTGAAGAGCGCACTGGGGGTGGCGATGCTCGTCATCTACCTGCCGTTCATCATGGACATGCTCATGTACACGCAGGAGGGCGCGCTGCTCTCGCCCGTCCGGAAACTTCTCGGGAGCTGACGACCCGTGGCGGAGGGCGGAGAGAAGACGGAGATGCCCACGCAGAAGAAACTGCGTGACGCAAGGCAGAAAGGCCAGGTCTGCTCGTCGAAGGACATCGTGTCCACCGCCATACTCGTGGTCCTCTTCGCGGTGCTGGCATGGATGGGGTTCGAGCTCGTGGACGACATGGACCTCGCGTTCGCATTCGTCGCCGGCCGCATATCCGAAGGCAGCGCCCCCGCGCTCAAGGACTCGTTCTTCCTCTTCGGGTTCATCATCTGCAAGCACTCCTTCATATTCGTCTTCGTGGCTGCGCTCATCGGCATCGCCGCGAACGTCGCCCAGATAGGCTTCCTCTTCACCTTCGAGCCAATCATACCGAAGATGGAGAAGCTCAACCCGGTCGAGGGCGCGAAGAAGATATTCTCCAAGAAGAACTTCTTCGAGTTCCTCAAGAACATAGTCAAGGTCTGCTTCCTGACCTACCTGCTCTACAAGATCATCATGGCCGCCGTGCCGGAGATGCTGACAATGTGCTACGGCACCATCGACGACATCTTCCCGTGCCTCACGCTGATGCTCAAGCGCCTCGCCATATACACGGCCTTCGGCTACATCGTGATCGCCGTGGTGGACAGGCTCTTCCAGAGCCGCAACTTCACCAAGGAGATGATGATGACCAAGGACGAGGTCAAGCGCGAGTACAAGGAGATGGAGGGCTCGGCGGAGATCAAGCAGGCGCAGCGCCAGTTCCGCAACGAGATACTCAACGGGCCAGACCCCGTGGCGGCGACGAAGAAGGCCGACGTGGTCGTGACCAACCCGACGCACGTATCCGTCGGCATCCGATACCGGGCCGACGAGGCCCCGCTGCCGCGCATATGCGTCGCCGGCATCGACGCCGTCGCAAAGATAATCCGCGAAACCGCACTGGCCGAGGGCATCCCCATAATGGAGAACGCGCCTCTCGCACGCGAACTATTAGCCACAGGCCATGTAGACGAGTTCATCCCCAACGACCTCGTGGAGCCGGTGGCGGAAGTCCTCAAATGGGTGAAGCAGCTGGAGGACGCCCGCCGCGAGGAGTCCGAACTAGACTCGATCGACCTTGACGAACCAATCTAAGGAACACCGCCATGACAATCGAAGAACTCTACAACGCCATAGCACCGAAACTTACGAACTGGCTTGTCGCCACCGGATCGCCGTATAACGACGCCTGCGACATAGTGCAGGATGTCTTCGCAAAGCTCTGGAAGATGCGAGACGACCTCCGCGACAATGACTCCGCAGTGTCGGGCCTCGTCTTCACGATGGCGAGAAACCTGCGCAAGAACCGCGTGCGAGACGACAAAAGGCTCACGTTCGTAGAGGAAATCACCGACGACACCGCCGCAGGCGGCGCGGGAGTCGAGTCTCCAGGCGACACTACGCTCCCGTCGGACCTCGCATACCTCCGCCGCAGACTTACCGCAGCGTTTGCCAAGCTTCCGCCCATCCTGCGCGAGGCATATACGCTCTTCCAGATCGGCGAACTGTCAATTCGCGAAATAGCCCACGAAACCGGCGTTTCCGAGAACTTAGTGAAGGTGCGCATCTTCAGGGCGAAGGAAAAACTGCGCGAGATTCTCGCCGACCTCAAGGTCTGACTCTAAAATAATCGTAACCTTTTCGATTTCCCCGTGTATCCCCAGCGAAAGGAGCAAGACAATGGACATGAACATCAGCATCAATGCAAACGCGAACAAGGCGGTTCTCGGCACCGTAGACGATACGGGGGTTGCCGCGGCAGAGCATACGAAAGCGACCGCTAGGCGGGACGACAACCTGACGATCAAATCTGCGGAGCCGTCGGCGCCTGGGGAAATCTCGGCGATAGACTTTCCGGACGAAGACGCGGCTCGCAACGACAAGCTCGGGCAGCTCGTCAACGCGGCGTTCTCCCTGCCGCCCCCGCCGCTCCTCATATAATCCCCCGCAGGTCCCCACGAGTTCTGCCCGCTAGTAGTCCTCTTCGGGATCGTCGAATCCGCGGGCCTTGAACGAAACCGTCATGCGCCGGCCCTTCTTGACGCGCAGCTTGCTCTGCTATCTGGCCGAACCGGTGAACAGCGGGTCGGGCTCGGCGACAGCAGGATCCAGTATCCGGAAGTAGGTGGCGTTCGCGTCGCAGTCGGGGTATTCCGTCAGGCGTATCGTGCAGCCGTTCGCGTCCGTGACGCCGACGGCATGGCCGACCGTCGCGGCGCGCACTTCAACCGCGGTGCCCCCGGGGCGGACCGAATCGTCGGCGACGACATTCGCAGTCGCCGCGTCGACCATCATCTCGCCGCAGTAGTCGGCGGGATCCTTGGCGAAGAACTTCCGCAGATTGGCCGCCTTCTGCTCCTCGGCCGTCACCTCATGCGACTTCGCCTCCGCCTCGGACGCCTCTCCGCCGCCGTTCAGCACGGGGTTGAGCGCGTACAGAACCGGCCCGCGCAGAAACGCCGCGCGGCCCGTCTGGCGCTGCCGTCCGGCGATGACCCTGAGCCGCATGGGAAGCTCCAGCACGACCTTCGACCCGCTCTTCCATTCGCGGCGGACGACAGCCACCGTGCCCGGGCGTGCCTCCACCCGCTCGCCGTCCGCAACGAGCGTCGGAGACTCGCACCAGCCAGGCACGCGCACCGCAAACCCGAACGTCCTTGGCCTTCCGGGATCGATCGTGAACTCCACCCTTCCATCCGACGGATACGACGTGCGCTCCTCAACCTTCACATTCGCCCCGGCGAGATCCGTCTCGAGGTCGCATTCGGAATAGAGGTTGGCGAAGAGGACGTCTCCGGACTTGTAGAACAGGTACTCTGGCAGCTCGGACATTATCCGCCGGAAGTTGTTCGGGCAGCAGTATGTATCGCGCGGCCAGTAGATCCTCTGTCCCTCCAGCGGGGCGTAGTACCTGATCCTTCGCCCGTCCTTCGACTGAGCCGCGAAAAGTGCATTGTACATCGTACGCTCGAGCGCGTCGCCCCAACGTGCCGACGGAGTGTCGGAGCACTGCACAAGCAGATCCCAGAGCCGGACCTGGAATGCAGTGGAGCAAGTCTCGCCGGACGACGGGCGTCCACACTGGTCGTTCGACCAGCATTCCCAGAGCCCGCACGCGCCAGAGATGAGCGAGCCGTCCCCGTCCAGCATGAATGCCGCGGTCTCGTCCGCGGCGCGGCGAAGCGCGGGCGTCGGCCTGCCGAGAAGCTCCAGCTGCACGATGCACTGGTAGAGGTGCGTGGCGCTGTGTCCGTGGATGCCGAAGCCGCGACCTATGGTTATCGGGGCGTACCACGTGTCGAGCTTCCGTTCGCGCGTGCAGAAGTCGAGGTACCGTCGGTCTCCCGTCTCGCGGTAGAGCGCCTCCATTCCCCAGCACAGCCCCACCGCGGCGGCCGTCCCCGATATCCACGCGGTCTCCCATCCCTTCGGCATCGTCTTCCAGTTGTCGATGATGAACCGTGCGGCGCGCTCGGCGGCGGCGAGCGAGCGCTTCTCCCCAAAATAGCGGTGATCCGCCGAGAGACCCAGTATTATGAACCCCGTCTCGGCGAGGTCCCAATACCCCCAGAGACGCGCGCCCTTGCAGAGGCAGCCTATGTAGCCGTCCTCGTCCTGCGTCTTCAGAAGCTCGTCCACGACATATTTCTTCAGCGCCAGGACCTTCGGGTCGCGCGTATACGCGGCAAACCGCACGGCGTACTCGACGAGCTTCCCCGTGCCGACCGAGTCGCCTTCCAGCTTCTTCTCGCGGAAGTGCTCGAAGAACTGCTTTTCGAGCTCCATCTTGAGGAGGTTGCCGTATATGGCCAGGTCGACGCGCCGCCCTATCTCCCCGCGCACCTTTATCTCGCGAAGATCGACCTTCTGCCAGTTGTGCGCGCCCCGCGCGCGTTCAGCGGGATTCCACCCGGACGACGCCACCGTGTCCCCGGCGCCGACCGCAGCCATCGCCGCAAGCGCCGCAACCGCAGCACACGCAACCCTGCCAACTCTCATTGCACGAACCTGTCCTTTCTCGTCACGATTCCGCGCATCCTCATATCCCAGAGCGCGACGGGGCGATCTGTACCGCCGCTCGGAGCGCCCGGACGAAACTTGCCGCCCCCGGCAGAGTGTGGAGGCATGTGCGGTAGAGGCCGGTGGGACCGATGACGCCGAAGTCCTTGCCCGCCGGACACGGCTTGCGGTTCCTGCCGCCCCACTTGTCGAGCAGTCGCTTGGGTGTGTCGGCGCGACAGGCGCAGATGAACTCGTCGCAGAACGCATAGGGAACATGCGCGTCGGGCAGCGCGCGGATGCGCCGCTTCACTTCTTCCCACTCCTCGCGGGAAACCATCAGTTCCTGGTGCGACGCGGCGCGTCCGCCCAGAATCACAGGCCCCACCTGAATCGTGCTTGCGCCCGAAAGCGCCGCCGCGGCAAACATGTCCGCCGCCTCGCGCACGTTCGCCTTCGCCACGGTCATCGAGACCGCCAGCGGCCACTTCAGCTCGGACGCCCTTGCGACAACGGCGAGCAGCCTCTTGTAGCTTCTGCGCGTCCCAGTCATCGCGCCGTAGGTGAGAAGCCCCTGGAGCGATGTCGCCAGATGGACGCTCATCCGCTTGAATCGCCTTATCAACTTTTCGTCGAGGCGGCTGGCGTTCGTGAAAAGCGAGAGCCGCGCTTGCGGCAGGACGCGACGCGCATAGTTGAGGATATCAAAGAGATCGTCACGCAGCAACACCTCGCCGCCAGTGAAAAGAATGTCGTTGACGCCGTCCGCCGCGCACTTGTCCAGGATCGCCTCCCACCCGTCCGCGTCAAGTTCGGGCTTCGCGAGCGCGGGACATTCGTGCCACACGCAATAACAATACGGACAGCGGAAGTTGCACTTCGCCGTCAGTTCCAGCGTCATGTGGCGTGGATAGCGCATGGAATGGCTACTTCTTCGGCGTCTCGCGGTGCTCAAAAGGCACCCGGTCGCCTAGAGGGACACAATCCATGCCTTGCGCCTCGCGACCAGCATTCGTCCTCGGACGTTCCTGCCCTTGCGCCGGAACTTCACCTTCGGTGACAAACACCTCTGTGTTCTCGTTCTTGGCGTTCTCCTGACTATTCGGAGCGGGGAACCTGCCCATCGTAGGCACGCAGCCAACAACGCTGGCGGCAAAGCCGACGAGCATTCCGCCAAGCGCCTTGCCGGACGCGATTGCCTTTTGCAGGGCCCGCTGCCGGGACGCATTCTTCTTCGACAACTTCATTGCATCCGCCTCCTTTCGTATCACGGGCATATTATACCATAACAAACCTCATACAAACCGGTCGGCGCGAATGCGATAGCTCCACGAAAGCCGCCATCAGCAGTCTTTTTGACCTGCACATGCGGGGACAGACCCCCTCATTCCCCTCACACTCCAAAGCGGGTGGCGCGCTTCTGACACCGCGATGCAGCCAGCGCGACTACGACGCAGACGAGCATTCCAAAGAGACCGTAAAGCAGCAGATGCGGCTTGCCGGACCATGGCAGGGCGTCCAGGGCGAAGACTACGGCGTAGTTCGCGGCAAGTCCGCATACCGCGCCGAAGCCGTTGACTCGGGGCATGAAGCGGCCCATCAGGAAAAGGCACGCAAGGCCGGCAGTGAGCATTCCGAGATAGCGCTGGAACTGCTCGTAGGCCGAGGCTATGTTAGCGTTGGCGAGGAAAACGGCGAACGCACAGCCGAGGACGCCGCACGCGAGGCTCGCGACCTTGCCGCAGCGGAGCGCGTTGCGTCCCTTGAAGAGCCTGCCGTAGAAGTCAGTCGCAAACGCCGCCGCCATGGAGTTCATGTTGGCCGAAAGCGTCGAAACCGATGCGGCGGCGATTCCGGCGAGAGCGAGTCCCGCAAGCCCCGTCGGCAGCTTCGACGCGATGAACACCGGGAATATCTGGTCGTTGCGCGCCAGTGTCGGAAAGTCCCCGCCGTTGGACTGGTAGTGCGCCCAGATTCCGAGGCCGATGAAGAAGCAGAACGTTGACGACACGCAGCCAACCGCAACCTGCGCCCACATCGACTTCGCCGCCGCCGGGACGTCCTTTACCGTCAGGTAGCGCTGCACGACGCGCTGGTCCGAGATGTAGGTCGCAAGATTTGCGACCATGCCGCCGACCAGGACCACCCAGAACCCGGGACGCGAAACAACCGGGGAGAAGTCGAAAGCATTAAGTTTGCCGTGCGCGGCGGCAAGCGAAAACACTCCGCGCACCCCTCCGTCAGTCCCAAGGCAGATGACGCCGAGAACCGCGAACATCGTCACGAAGATAAGGACGGTCTGCGCAATATCAGTCCATGCCAGAGCCTCCATGCCGCCTAGGGCAGTATACGCGATCGCCGCCGCCATCACGACAACGATGGACAGGTTCACGTCCAGTCCGGACACGGCAGACAGCGCGACCGCCGGGAGGTAGGCGACAATCGCGGTGAGCGAAACCATGAAGAGGATGAACGCCGCAGATGCAAACAGGCGGCAGGCCAGGTTGAACCGCTGCTCAAGATACTCATAGGCGCTGACCCACCCTCCACAGCGGAAGAACGGCAGAAACCACCTGATCGCCACCGCCGTCGCGACGACGGCGCCAAAGAAAATCGGATAGTAGCTCAAGTCGGTGGCATAGACGAGCGCCGGTATCGCAAGGAAGGTGAGCGGGGAGAACGTGGCTGCGTAGATTGAAAACGCCGTCACCCACCATGGCAGTCTGCCGCCGCCCTTGAAGTACGCGTCTGCCGACTTGTTGCGTCGCGAAAACGCAAAACCCACCCCGATGATCGCGGCAAGATAAGCGACGACAATCGCCCAGTCCAGAGTTCGGAGTCCGCAGGTCACCAAATGCTCCAGCCTCCGTCAACGACAATGTTCTGCCCCGTGATGTAGACCGCCTTGTCGGAAAGCAGGAAGTCCACGGAGCCGACCGTCTCGTCGTCCTTCATCATCCGCCCCATTGGGCAGAGTTCGGCGTAGCGTTTCTTGAAGCCGTCGTCTACGCGCCCCTCCACTCCGCCGTATGTGACGCAGTTCACCGCAATCGTCTGCGGCGCGAACTGCACTGCGAGGCATTTCGTGAGATGTATGAGGGCCGCCTTTGCGCAGGCGTACTGGAGCGGCGGACGGAACGGCCCTTCGTAGAGATGCGGGTTGAAGGAGTTCATGCCGTACATGGACGACACGTTGACCACCTTCTTCAGGCCCCCGCGCTTCGCCAGGGCAGTCGAGAGCTGATACGGCATCACCACGTCAATGCGGTACTCCGCAAGCCAGTTGGCCCCAGGAACCGTTCCGTCCTCGTCCACGCCGAGGGCATCCAGGTCGCGGGCGTTGTTCACGAGCGCGGACACCTCGACGTCCAGCCTGTTCAGCGCGGCAATTATCACGTCAACCGCCGCCTCGTCCCTGAAGTCCACCTTGATGCCGACGAGCCCCTCGCGTCCGGACACGACCTTGGCGATGTTCTCGTCGCTGCGCGAAGTGAACACGACGGCACGCCCCTGCGAATGGAAATGCGCCACAAGCCGCGAACCGATCTTGCCGGTTCCGCCGGTAATCAGGACAGCATCTTTCATCCCCTGTTCCCCCTTTCAAGAATGTCCATCACCTTCATCGTGATCTCGCGGGACTCGTTCTTCCGCTCGCCGCGCACAATGCCGACAAACGCCTTCAGCGCGTTGCGGAACATGAAGAACGTGCCGCCGAAATCAACTTCGGCGTGGCCATTCGTTCCAAAAGCCTGTATGCGAAAGCCGCAGTCAGCGCCATACAGCGTCGTGAAGGTGGACGTCATCCCGTTCGCCCATGAGAGAGACACGATCTTGTTCGTGTCGTTTGCTATGACGTTGTGGGAAGCGATCTTCGCATGCCAGTCAAACAGATGAAGCGCAGGTTCCACCACATGTATCGCGTACTTCTTCCAGTCCTTGATGACGAACGCCTGTATGTGGCGAATGTCGCCGATGTCGCCGATATTGAGTCCGTCGGAATACGCCAATGCGGAACACGTGAACATCTGACCAGGATATTTCTCGAGCGCATATATTTCCTCGGCCTCACGAATTGTCTTGGCAAGAGGCTTGTCGATGTAAATGGGAAGCCCCGCCTCGATGAACGGCTTGGCCATCGCGTAGTGGTTTTCCGGATCATCGCGCGCGAGCAGAACGGCATCTACCTGTCCTATCATGTCCTCCATACGATTCACGACGTTGGGGATGAGCGAGGCTCTTGCCACATGTTCCGAAACAGCGCGGTCCTGCGTCCAGATGTGCGTCACATGCGCGTTCGGGATGCAGTCGTCGGGGAACTTCTGCCTCGACAGATATTCCGGAATCACGGGAAATCCGCAATCCTTCATATACGCCATGTCGCAGCCGTTGAAGATCGCCGACCACGAATACGGGTGGCCGTTGCCTTCGCTTAGCCCGATGACACCAAGTTTCAAGTACTTATTTCCGAGGTTGTCCATCATACCCCCTTCATTTCTTCCAGTTATTGGGCAAGAAGTTCGATGGATCGACAGCGGCAAACCTGTCCGCAACGGACTTCAGCGCACCGGAATCAACCGACCGGTCGAAATCCGCGACGATTTCCTTCAGCTGCGCAATGTTGTCGACGCCAAATACAAGATGAGAGATGTTCGGATTCGCCTTCACAAAGGCTAGGGCCAGCGCACGGCGCGAAAGCCCCGCCTCCGCACAAGCCGACTCAAGGTCCTTTATGATCGGACGCGTCGCCGCCAGACGTTCGGGAATCTTCGCGACATCCATCAGCATCAGTCCCTGCACGAAAGCCGACCGCGTGTGAAGGTCAACGCCTTTCGCACATGCCGCAGCAAGGGCCCCGCTCGTCTCCATGCGCCGGTCGAGGAAGCTGAACGGCGACTGGATGAAGTCCACGACGTCCGACGCAAGACACACCTGCGCCTGGTCGGGATCATAAACCGAGAACCCGACATGGCGCGCAAGGCCGGACGCCTTCAAGCCCGCCATAGCCTCGATGATCGCCTGGTCGCCCACCGCAGTCGGAACATGGCAGATGTATGCGTCGAGATAGTCGCTCCTAATGCGCTTGAGCGACGCTTCCGCCACAGTCCGCAGTCGTTTCGCATAATCCGCGACGGATGCGCCCTCGAAAATGTTAGCACCGAACTTGGAGATCACCTGCACGGCGTCACGCGGCAGCGTCCTGCGCGAAAGAAACTCGCCGACGACATCTTCCGCCGTGCCGTATGCCGCCGCCGTGTCGATCGCGTCCACGCCGTTCTGCGTCGCGTAGTCCAGCATCCTGACCGCATCCCCGACGGCAGGGCGCGTCCCGCCCTGCACGCCGTAGTCCATGCCGAACTGGACCGTTCCTATGCAAAGCCGTGTCATTGCAGCGTAAAGGTCTTGATCAGATCGGAGAACTTCTTCGCCCACGCCCTGCGCTCTCTTTCGGGGATTGTCGGCCCGCATGGCATTCGGGCGCACCCGACGTCAATGCCGCGCACGAGCATGAAAGCCTTCCAGCACGACCAGTTCGGACATGAAAGCAGCAAGTCGATCGCCTGATTGACCTCGCACTGAAGCCTCGCGACAGTCGCCCCGTCGCCCTTCCTCGCCGCCTCGTAGATCGCGACGAAATGCTTCGGGATCATGTTGTAGCTTGTGCCGATGCCGCCCTGAAAGGTGTCGCCGAGTGCAAGTGCGCAGCCCAGCATCTCGTCACGCCCCGACACGAAGAACGTTTCCTTGCCGATTCTGCGGCGCATGGACTGGACGGCATAGTAGTCCGAACCGGTGTACTTCATGCCCTTGACGTTCTTGAGGTCGAAGAGCTTCAGGTCTCGTTCCGGCACAAGCGTGTTTCCGAAGCAGTAGATCATCAGCGGAAGCCCCGACGCCTCGCTGATCATCTTGTAGTGCGCATACTGCGCGGCGGCACTCTGCCCGAAATATATCGGCGCGACCGAAGACACCCAGTCGCAGCCGACCTTTTCGGCGTAGCGGGCGAGCTCGACTGCATCGTCCGTCCGCGTTGCGCCGACGTGCGCTATCAACTTGCAGCGTCCCTTCGCCGCTTTCGCCGCGCGGCGAAACACCTGCTTGCGCTCTTCTACGGTCATGAGCGTGAACTCGCCCGTTCCGCCCGTGAGGTAGAACCCCCTGAGCCCGCTCTCGATCCCGTATTCGACCAGCTGATCGATCGCGCCCTCGTTCACCTTGTCGTCCTTGGTGAACGGCGTAATCATGGCCGAGTACACGCCGTCCATTCCGCCGGCCACCTCTGAGGGCCCGAGTTTTTTTGCATCCGATTTCATCAAAACCGCCTTTCCATGTTGCTAATAATGCCGCCCCGTGAGGGTGCGGGTTTTCGTTTTTACGCTTTCGTGTTTTTGCGCACTCGCCATTCCGATGGAGTCACGCCGACGGACTGCTTGAAGATGGTGGCGAAATGCTGTGCGGACGGGAACCCCAGCCTGTCTGCAATCGCCGCTATGGACGTTTTGCCGTCTGCGAGTTCCTGCTTGGCCTTTTCTATCCGGCAGGAAAGCACGAACGCATGCGGCGGCGACCCCGTAAGCCGCTTGAAGCGCTGTAGCAGGCTTGTCGGCGACATTTCCGCCCTTCGCACCAGCTCTTCGACGGACCAGTCGCTCTCCGGCCTCGTCCGGATTTCCTCGATGATCTTGTTCAGCCTCGCCGCAGGGAGGACGCGCTTCGGCAGCCTGGACGTCTCGACAAGCGCCACAAACAGCGAGAGCGCCGCGTTGCGGAGCAGACAATGACGTTGCGGAGTATTCGCGGGCTCCGTGTCATATACATGAAAAAGTCGCTGGAAGGCCGCCTTGATCCGATGCCCTGCGTCCATGAAGCTGCGCGGCAGGTTCAACATTTCCCCGCGAAGCCACTTTGCCTCGCCATTGGGGAGTTCGAGGAGCGGGAAGCTGCCCTTTGGTATGCGGAAGAGCATCCAGTACTTGCTCATGCTGCGCGGATATCTCTTCATGCAATGGACTTCACTTGGACGGGAGACAAAAACGGCATCAGGGTGGAAAGGATACGACCGCCCGTTCAGCTCGAACTCGAGATCTCCGCGAAGGCACAGGGAAATCTCAAGACATTCGGCATGTACATGTGGCAGGGAAAGATCCAGTGGCTTGTCGAAGTTGTCGAAGCCAATGACCGGCAGGCAGAGTATGCCGTCCGGCTCGAGGGTCAGGCACCTTCGGCTCGGTGTATCCTCGTACGGGAACACAAATTTCAGCGGCGGCCTTTTTTTCATGGCGACATTATGCCTCTCAGCAATCCATCAATTCCCGAGACGATATCTGCGGCCACGGTCTGGGCGAACACCGACGACCTCGCCTCGTACCCACCCTCCTCGTATGCCGACGCCACGGGGAAGTATCCGCACGACCCGTTTGTGAGGCATGTGCAAATCGTCATGGCGAACGGCGAGCCCTCCCTGACGGCTCTTCCGATTTCGGAGAACGGCTCGCCGGGAATGCCGGCGAATGCGACGGAATCGCCGATTGCAATCGCCGAAAGCGGCAGCTCGAACGACTTGGGGCCGTTCGCCAGGAGAAGCATCCTCTCCGCCTCGGCGACAGCGGTCGTAAGCTCCATGCCCGAAAACGGGATCTCGGCGTCTCGCCCTTCGCGATGCATGGCGGCTATCTGCCGCGCATTTGACAGTTCGTCAGGCTTCGGCATCTGCGAAGGCACAAGTATCGTCTTGACTCTGCACCTCACCTCGCCCGTCTCGACGGGCACGCACTTGTCCCAGACGGACAGTCCTGCGGCCGCCACGACGCGTCCCATGTGACGCGCATGCCCGTAGCCACGGTCAACGTCGTCGAAGTCCGGGTGCAGCCCCTCGCGCTCCCCCGGCCGAGGGTCCGTGCATACGTGGTTCACGTCGCCCTGCGCGCCATTGAGCAGAATGCAGCGCGTTCCTGGTTCCGCGCGCTCGAACACGCGGCGCGCGAACGCCGGCCAGTCGCCGGACACCATCTCGCCGCCCACTACATCGGGGTGCGTTCCGAAGTTCAAGACGGCGACATCGTCCGACCTCTCTCGCCTGAATCTCACCACGCGGACGGTATCGTCGAGGAAGCCTACGGGCTCGGCGATATCGGGATTGTTCACGCCCGGATTCGTACGGATGGTGCCGTCCTTCATGCGATACCGTCTGAGGAACGATATGCGCTTTGCCTCGGCGCGGCCTGTCAACATGGATGCAGGCGAGATGTCGGCCAGAGCGAACCGAGCGACGTCAACAAGACGCGACGAAAGGAACTCGTTGTAGAAGTCGGTACCCTCGAAGATGTCCGTCCTCCCGGCGTCGGCCTTGCCGGCTCCCGGGCCCGTATGGGTATGGGTGCAGTGCACATGCACGGCATCGGCGGGGACGTGCGCCGATGCGGCGATTCGTCCGCGAAGCGCCGCGTTGAACGCAACGCCCTCAATTCCCAGGAGGTCGGCGGCGATCAGCACCGCCGTCCGCTCGCCGTCCGATACTGCGAGCGCATTCGCCTCAAGATTGTCAAGAACGCCCTTGGCCCGACGTTCTTCGAAGTAGCCGACAAGCGGAGTACCCAGCGGCGGCGTAATGTCCACCCGCGCAAACCCGACGTTGAACTCTTTCATAATTCGCCAAAGCGGTAGGCGTAGACGTCGGCATCCTTCATCTCGAAGTGCAGGGACACCTCCCGCCCTGCGAGTGCGGAAACGTCCGAGCCCCCCTTCCATTCCATCGCGAGGTCGATGTCGTCGCCGTATTTCTCCACGGCGTCGGCGAGGGCGAAGCCGGGAATCGGACTGCCTGCGGCGTCGCGGAGCTCGCACTTCACGAATCCCGCGCCAGAAGTGGAGGCGTTCAGCAGCAGCCGGGTTGGCTTCCCGCCATTCGCGGCGGCGAACGTCAGGGGCTTTGTGGTCGCAGCGCCGCCGGAGTACGGCGCGTTGACCGACACGAACCCGTCGAGCCTGATGGTCATGCGGCGCAGTCGGTCTGGCTTGTCGGTATAGTAGTCTTCGGTAGAGTACAGCGAGATCTCGTTCGGGCAGCCGGGCGTAGCGGACGGCGTCTCGATGAATCCCCAAGCGACCATGTTGTTTCGGTTCACCCATCGCTCGCGCTGCAAGCCGGGACGCAGAAACGCCTCGCCCCAGCGCGTGAAGCGGATGCCATCACGGCTGGACATGAACACGCCGTCCGAGACGCCTGGAAGTCCGCCTCCGCCGCTCTTGTCCCAGGGAACACAGCGCCCGGCGGTGAAACGCTTCGGGAAACCGACATAAAGACCTGGAATGCGGTCATAGGGGTGGATGGCGTTGGTGTAGAGCTGGTCGTTAGGCGCCTTCTCATCGTAGGTCACCCACTGCGGATCGCTCCACGTGCGGAAATCCTCCGAGACCGCGCGCTGGATGCTGCGAATATTCCCGCAGTAGGTGCGGTAGTACGTGACATATCGGCCTATCGTCTTGTCCCAGAACACGATGTTCTGGGAGTCGAAATGCCCCTTGGTGATGATTGGACCGCTGCCAAACTTCTTCCAATGGATACCGTCGGCGGAGACGAAGCCGTAAAGACCGATTTTGCCATAATTGCCACCGCCGGCAACTGCCTTGTAGCGCTCTTCGGGAAGACACGCGGGATTGGCGTCGACGAACGGCGAGAAGTTGTGCGCGGCGTCCTTGCCGTCGTCAGCAAGGATGATGTTGTTGTCTTTCGAGCCACCGTATTCGCAGATTCCAAGCGATGGCTTGCGCCAGGTGATGCCGTCGTCACTCTCTGCGTAGCATACGACCTGGTGGTTCCTGCGGCCAGCCATGTTGAACGACGAACCGCGGTAGTACATCCTAAACTTGCCGCCATCGCGCATGATGGTGTGATAGCAACACACATTGCCCTCCCAAGGAGCGTCGTGGACGATAGCGACCTCGCGCAGTTCTGGATGGTGCAGCTTCAGCGCGGCCCCGCCTCCGAGGGAGGAGATCCGATCCATGTCCCACATTGCCTCGCGTGCGGAGCCGAGCGCCGTCGCAGTAGCCAGAACCGCCAGGCTGATTCCCGTTGCCATCGTCCATTCCCTCCCGCTACTTGAAGATCACCATCAGCCCGCTGCCGATGCACAGTTCGCCACCGCCCGACACCACGTCCGGTCGCGAAGCCGCCGTATACACCCCCGCCGGCATTGGGTCGCCGTCCACCAAGAGCTTGCCCACGCGCAGCGAAACCCCGTCGCCAATCTCGACTTTCGCGCCGTTCGACAGTGTAAGGCCGGTCGTTCGTCCAATCGCGACGGCGTTGGACACAGACAGCACAGTCGTCGAGCCGCTTACCGAGATGTTAGTGGCCCCGCGCCACGAGCCGTTTTCTGAGAACACGATGCCGCCGCCCCGAAGCGTGACGCTGCCCACGGCGCTCCATTCGTTCGTGATCGTCATCGCCTTCGTGCCGTCCATGACGAGGTCGATGTTGCCTGACAGAGTTCCCTTTTGCGTCCACGTCTCCTCGGTCTGGTTTATGTGGAGCGTGGCTGCGACGGCAGCGGAGTTCGTCACGCATGGTGCGCGACCGCTGCTGTGGCGCAGATAGAGCCCGCCGATGCGCTGGCTTGTGCCGACGAGGTCCCACGTCGAGTTGTTGCCGAAGTAGACCGGCATGCTCGACTTGTCGAATGCGAAATCCACCGTGGTGCGCATATCGGAGTTGTTCCAAAACGTGCCGCCTGCATCCACGTACCAGCTGTCACCAATCCGCGCGAAGGAGTTGCTCGCAACCGAAAACACTACCTCGCCGTATAGTCCTTCAGGTGTCGGGCTACAGTCGTAGGGGCGCAAGAGGCCGGTCGATATCCATGGCTTCCCGGTGACGGTTATTCGCGGACGCTTGCCGGCCGTTGCGCTGCTCCCCTTGAGCACCATTCTGACCGCAGTCGAGCCTGTCACGCCGCCAGAGAAGGTCATCGAGCCGTCGCCGTGGCTGACCAGCGGTCTTGGGTCTGCCGTGTAGGATACGGGCCCGGCAAGGGTTGCATCATGCGCCGCAAACGTCTCGATGACGGAGGTTTCGGTCGCATTGCCGTTGTATATCTTCGTCACTCGAACCGGCTTGGAGATGTACGCCCCGATATAGCCCGAGCTGCCCGGCACGCGTTGCATCAGAAGCCTGCCGCCATCCAGCTGCAGTTCACCGCTGCCGTCCGGTCCGGCGTCGCCGAGAGTCTCTATTCCGGAGGCGTAGAGTGTGCCGTACGTCACCACGATTCGCCCGCCGTAGTCGGAATTCTGTCCGTTGAGGAATACGGAGCCGCCCCCTGAAATCGTCAGCGTCCTGCTTGATGTCCTGTCGGCGCGCAACGGTGCCGCCGGAGACATGTTGAGCGGCAGCATGCTGCCGGGGCAGACATGCCAGGACTGGTAGGATTCGAGAAACACCGGCAGATAGATGTTCTTGTAGGCCGTGCCCGCCGCCGTACCGAGCGTTATGCCGCCGGCGCCGATGCGCAGCAGGTCCGACGAATCGGAAGCATAGATGTCGAATTGTCCTGACGTGGTGAATTCGATGCCGTTCAGGTGCATTCCGCCAGCGACGGTCGCCCTCGTTCCCGCCGAGGCGAAAGCGGCGAGCGTCGTGCCGCCGGAAAGATCGGGTAGCGTTCCGCCCCAATTGTACTGGTTTGTCGTCAGGTAATCGCCGCCGCCGCCGGTCCATATCGCCGACACAGGTGCCACCTCAGGCCAGGGACTGTAGATATGTCCTTCGCCGGAGATTGCCTCCGTTGTGGTGCAGTATCCTGGCGCGGCGTTGTCGCTGCCTGTGAGCGAACCGCTGAACGCCGTCCCGTCGTACGTGAACGACACTACCGGGAACGTGACGCCTACCGGCAGGACGAGTTGCCCGCCATCTTCTATGGTGAAGCTTTTCATCCCGTCGGCAAAGAGATCCGCCGCGTCAATGTAGAGCTTTGCGCCGGAGATTATCGTCACATTCGTGAAAGTTCCTACCGCCATGCCTGCGCCTATTCTCGAAACGCCAGTCACGACCAGGATTTCATCTTCGATCTGCAAGCCTGCGGAGTTGAGTACTTCCAACACGCCGTCGCCGGAGAAGTGCGTCGTATCCTGAACGACGCCGTCCAGCGCCTTGGCGGAATACAAGCCCGCCTGGCACGCTTCGCCGCCAATCCAAATTGCGGATACGGTCTGGGTGGCGGTGCATCCCTCGGCGAACGCTATTCTCGCCGTGTCGCCGATCGACACCTGCGTATCCCGTCCAAGCGCTCCGGCGGCGGAAATTGTGCATCTGGTTCCGTCCGACAGGGACAGCGTCGCGCAATTAGTCCAGGAGCCGGACGACGTGAACGTGATTCCGCCCTCCTCGACGGCGATGTCGCCGCCGGCTGGCTGTGGCGTTGAGATGACGAAATCGGTGGATCCGCTCTTGCGGATGTTCAGCTTGCCGGCGAACACGCCTTCCTGAGCCTCTGTGTCGCCCGTCTGGCTGATACACAGCGTCGCCGCTGCGGACGACGATGAATTGGTGACGACTGCCGGAGTAGAACCAGACCACGCGGTCTTGAGCCGTCCGATTCTCTGGACCGTGCCGTTGAGGTCCATGACGGCTCCGGCGCCGAGGTTGACCGGCATGGAGGCATCGTTCAGCGCATTGTCGACATCGGTGCGCAGCTGCAGCGTCTTCCAGCACCCCTCGCTGCTGTCGTGTCCGATCGCGGCGAAGCGATTGCCCGCGACGGCCAGCACCATGCGCCCGGAGACGCCGCTCGCCACCGTGCAGTCCTTCGGGAGGAGCGTTTCGTACGGCAGAATCCAGGGTATTCCCGTCGCCGTCAGCGTGGTGACGGTGGATGCATTGCCGGCGAGGTTGAGCAGAAAGTCGCCATAAGCCTCGACGGCATTCGTCACGCCGCCCGACATGGTGAGGCGGCACCCAGCCATGAGCCTAACTCCGCTGTCCACGGTGTGATAGGCAACCGAGCCACTTTGCGTTCCCCAGGCATTCCCACGAAGATAACTCCCGATTGGATATGTCTGCAGACTCGAAGCGTCGACAACCACCGAACGTGGGTTCACACCGGTACCGGCACCGGCGGCGCTGCTGCTGGAGTCCCCGGAAATGTGGAACTGGCCGTTGTCCTTGAGGGTAATCGTTCCGCTTGGCCCGAGGTCTGCCGTTCCCTGCACAATCAGGGCGCCGGCCTTGACGACGATCGGTCCGGTGAACGTGGAATTGTTGGCATGGAATCCTGTCATCAGGTTCTGGCCGCCGGTCTTCGTCAGGGTAGGCAGATTGGACGGGTCAGTCGCCGCGATCTGTCCGTAGAAATAAACCGGCTGCGTTCCCGTGCAGGCTATTTCGCAGTCCTCGGAGAATTCGAGCTTCGGCCAGATGACGGCGTACCTGCCGACGGTCGTCACGTCGGTGATTCCGCCAGCACCCAGCTTGATCGTGTAGCCGCCGGTGTTGGATGCATTGCCGTCGCGGATGGCGAACGTCATGCCAGAAGTATTGACGCGCAGCTTCAGTCCCGCAAAGAACACATCCTGGTCCACAATCATTCCAGTCTGCGAACCCGAACTCAAGGTGGCTGTGTCAGTTCCGCCTGTGAGGTCGACTGCCCCACCCCAGTGCGAGGCGTCGGATATGTTGTCGCCGCTTCCTGTCGCAGTCCATACGACATCCGACGCCGACAGCGAAAACAATGGCAGCACGGCCAGCAGAAACGCACCCGGCATAGACCTTCCCATTTCAGCACTCCTTTCTGGTTGTCTCGTTGTTGTAATGATACCAAAAACACGCGGCGCGCGGGTTCGCATTCTCGCATCTGCGTTTTTGCGTACGGCGGCGGCAGAAGCGCGGATGTCACTGGACAATGCTACATCCAAAGGAGTTTTCCGAGGAGGACTATGGTGTCGAAATATCCGTCTGCCTCAACTGATTTGGAAAGTTCCCCGGCATATACAAAATGAAGTTCTTGCGTTTGACCTCATCAACATAGGCCACTTTTGTAGAATCTGCGAAGACCCGCGAATGCGTCATGGCGCATGGCAGGACATGGGCATAAGCCGCCCTGTCTCAGGCCAACGACGCCTGGAGCTTCTTGACCTGTGCAAGCGAAAGGCCGGAGTATCTTGCAACATCTTTCAATGCAAGAATGCCGTCCTTCAGCATCCGCTTCGCCGTCGCGAGCATGGTCTCGCGCTTGCCGCGCGCCTCGCCGCGCGCCTCGCCGCGCGCCTCGCGGCGCGCCGCTATTCTTTCTACTGCTTCGCACATGGTGCGCCTCCCTTCTTCTGAATTCTTGAATTGACTGACTCTCTTTCTGAGAACGTCGAAATACATCTTCGCCGCGTCACGGCACAGCAAGTCATGCACCAATTTTCCGATATCGGTTGCGCTTCGTGTCGCACCATTCAAGTAAACGATATGCGTACCGTCGTGAAGCCGTTTACCGCTGTGTTCTTCCAACCGCAGATATGAATACGCTTCCAGCCCCTCCCCCATCACGTCGTTCTCCGTGATGAAGATGACATACGTGTCGCGCAACTTGCAGATATCCTCGCCGGACTTGAGCGCATTCGCATCCATCAGCGCGGAATTGTACCTCGCGCGCTTCGGCTCCGCGCCTTTGTCGGCACGCTGGATCTCAATGTCATATTCCCTGCCCATCGAATCCCGCGCGAACACGTCGAAGCGTACCCCGCGCCCCTGAAGGCTCTTGATCGGGTACTCGGTCTGCGACCTGACGACCTTCAGATCCTTCTTACCGAGGATGATCTGCAGAATCAATTCGATGCACTCCGGCGCATTCTCCAAGCACTTCGACATGAAGTCGTCGTCCATGAGCCGGAAGCGCGCTATCTCCGCAAGATATTCCGGCTTCATCACGTATGCAGAACGCCGCGCCCTCGCCTTGACGACAAGGGCCTTCGCTGTTACACTCTCGCCTTTATGCCTTTCTTTCGCCATGTTTCCTGTCTATCCTTCAGTTCCGGGACGCAACGTCCCATCAGGACAGCACGGACATTATATCATTTTCTTCCGCCGAAAGGGTATGTAAATGCCATTCCAAATTCACATTCAAAGTAGCATGCCACCTATCATTTGTGAAAGCCTATCGGCTCGCAACGCGCCGCCACTTCGTTGCCATTATCGATGTGGGCGTCTTTTCATGGGCATAGAAGACAGTCAGCAGCGAGCCGTTGGCGCATTCCAACATCGAACATATGCAACATTGAACCTCTGATGGTTGTCGTACGAAAGACGGCGTTGACAACCTTCATGTTCCCACTCCTTCAGTTCACGCGGAAGTCGTCTATCCAGTACCTGACACCACCGGACGCGAGGCTCTGGAATCCAAGCCAGTGAACGGAGCGGAAGCGCTTGTGAAGCGGATTGCCCCGAAACTCGCGCGGTGCAGCGTCGCCGGGCAGGGTGACGAGAACCGAATACGCATCCTCCTTGCGCGACGGTCCGAGGCCAAACTCCAGTCCCACCGTGAACCATTCTCCATGCGGAACCTTCACTAGCCGCCTGCCTCTCGCGCACAGCCATCCGTCCGCCGAGACGTCCACCTTCGGACCCGGCGCCGACTGCCAGACACCATGCGACTCGCGAACCTCGAACTCCGGCCGGGCGCCCGGCTCGACCTTGAGCGAGAATGATATCCGGCAGACGCCAGGCTGCTTGCGCGTGACGTTGAGATACAAGTGTGGAGTCCAGTCGCCTCGAGAATCCACGACCTCCAGCGACTGAGAGCCCTCCGCCGCAGTGCTGTCCGTCACGCAAGCGCACTTCGCGCAGTCTCCGGGGAACACGCTCCAGCGCGGCCACGACTCGCCGACAAAAAGCCTCTCGAAATTCTCGTTCAGGTCATAGGCCGGCATGTCCGGCGCGGCATAGAACACGTCAGGAGTCGGTTTTGCGGACGGCGCGAACCGAAGCGAAGCGCGGCGTCCGCATCCATCAATCGAGAACGGCACAAAACCAATGGACTTGGCGGCATCGTCGTCGCGAAAGCGGAAGTCTCGGGCGGCAGGGTCAGCGAATCCGGGGTCGCGCACGGAAAAGCCGCGCTGGCCGGGCAGAGCCTCCGCGCCGCAGCGCCAGACAATGTTGTCGCGATAGACCATTGTCCGCTCGTCGGGCTGCGGGGTTTCGAGGAAAAGCCTTTCGCCCTCGCCGCATAGGACGATGTTGCGCGCGAACAGCGAGGCGAACGCCGGCGGCGGCGTACGCGGCGGATTGGATATCTGGCTGATGGGGCTGAAGGCGAATACGTTGTTCTCCACCCGGTTCGAGGCGGATATCTGGGCGCAGAAGAAGTTGGCGGACTCGCAATCGTGGACGATATTGTTGGTGACCGTCACGAACGAGGTGCCGGAGTCGAAGTACACGCCGAACCCGCAGGTGCGCCCGCGACTGACGTGGTGGATGTGGTTGAAGCGCTCCACAGTGCCGGGCTGGGATCCGAGCAGATAGATGCCGCCCATGTCGGCGAGGACATTCTTGCCGATGTCGTAGATATGGTTCCATTCAATGACGTTGTCGCGCGCGGTCTCTACGATCGCCCAGTTCCACCCAACCGACACGCCGGAATAGTAGAGGTCGTGGATGGTGTTGTGCGCAATCCTTGTCCCCGCACCATGTCCGACCAGCACGCCCACACCGGCTGGATCAACCCTCCCGCCGCCCTCCATCAGACAATCCTCGACCGTACAGTCGCGGGAAATTACCGGTTTGCGCGTCTTCTCCCAGAAGTCTCCGATGCGCACCCCGCCGGCACCGAGGTCGAACAGCTCACAGCCGACGACATCGCAACGTTCGCAGCCGCGCGTGAACACCGCGCCGTAGGCGCCGGTGTGCGCAATGGCGCAGTTTTCGAGGCGGATGCGTCTGGCGTTCTCGGCGTGGACGGCGCCTGGTTGGTCGGCCGCCGCCTGCGCGATGTGGTTGCCGCCCGCCTGCACCCCATATTCCGCGTATGCGAAGGTAAGACCGCGGAACGTAACGTCCTCGGCGCCGTCAATGCGGACGGCATGGTGGTGCCGAGCGGCGACCGTTGCGCACCTTTCCGGTGTTTCACCGGGCAGTGGCACGTAGACTATCTCGCCGCAGACGGGATCAAGATACCAGTCGCCGGGCTCTCCGAGCGCGATGCGCACATTGTCGAACCGGTACCAGCGATCAGGGTTCATCGCCTCGTAGTCGCAGGTTAGATGGCGCGAATCCATCGTCACCCTGCGCGACGTCGAGTCGTAGGCGGCGACCTTCGCCCGCGTAATCGACCAGATGTGGAATACGCAAACTTCAAGGTCGGGGTTCTCTCCGGACGGAAAGTCGCTCTGGCGGCAGTAGAACCGCTCACGCCCCGCACCTGGCTCTGCGCCGGCGCCGCGATCAACGAAATAGTAGCCCCTACGGGGAAGGAACGGACGCAATCTGCGCTGTCCGTCCACGTAGAACTGCGCAAAGCGGAGTCCTGCGGGAACGCGCGCCCGCCACCATCCGTTTGCATCCACCGTCCAGCCCGAAATGCGCATCCCGGCGCTCACAACCGGCCTTGCACCCGGCGCGGCCTCGAATACGAGCCGCCGGTCATCCGTAGTCAGGACGAAAGGAACATCGGTTTCGTAGACGCCGTCTGCCAGGATGATGCGCGCGCCTCTCGTCGCCCTGGCGCGCGCAGCGGCTGCGGCAAGCGTCCGCAGCGGAGCATCGACGGTGCCTGTCCCCGCGTCGTCTCCGCCCGGCGAGACGTGAAGGACCGCCATCGCGGCCAGGATGAAGACCGGCATTGACATAGGCTTGCATTCCTTTCATTATAGTTTGCCGCAATGTTACCAAAACCGCGCGGCGCGCGGGTTCGCATTCGCGCATCTGCGTTTTTGCGTACGGTGGGCTGTCCCGGGGGACCGAAAGCCGGACTACGCTTCGACGACCTCAATGCGGAGGCCTGAGAGGTTGCGCATCCCGGCGGCGAACGCGGCACCACACCTAAGTCATCGTTCTTGCAGAGATGAGGGGTTTCTCCTTGTCTGGGCATAAACAGATAAACACTATCTGAAGCGATACGAGTATACATCGGCGTCCTTCATGTCGAATCTCAGGACAACCGTCTTCCCTGCGAGAGGTGTGACGTCCGCACCTGATTTCCAGGCCATTGGCAGTTCGATTCCATCGCCGAAGACCTCAACCGATTCCTCAAGGGAATACCCCGGATACGGCTTGCCGTTCTCGTCCCGAATCTCGCAACGGATGAATCCAGCGCCGGAAGTGGAGGCGTTTAGCAGCAACCGTGCAACCTTGCCGCCTTGTGCCGCCGAAAAGGTCAAGGGTTTCGTCGTCACCGCACCTCCATGCCAAGGCGCATTTACGGACACGAATCCGTCGAGGCGAATCGTCATGCGGCGAAGGCGGTTGGGCGCTTCAAGCGAATAGTAGTTTTCCGTTGAATAAAGAGAGATTTCATCAGGGCAACCGGCTATCGCGGACTTTGTCTGCACGAACCCCCATGCGATCATGTTGTTGCGGTTTATCCAACGCTCATGTTGGAGCCCGGGACGAAGGAACGCCTCTGCCCATCGGAAGAAGCGCATGCCATCACGACTTGACATGAACACGCCGTCCGAAACTCCAGGGATACCTCCGCCGTTACTCTTGTCGTATGCCGAATTGCGTCCTTCGGTAAACCGCTTGGGGAACCCGACATAAATGCCAGGAGCACGGTCGTAGGGATGAATGGCGTTGGTATAGAGCTGGTCGTTCGGAGCCTCGGTGTCATACGACACCCACTTCGGGTCATTGCTCCAGTGCAGGAAGTCCGGTGACGTCACACGCTGGATGCCACGCAGCGGCCTGCCGTCCGGGCCTTTCCAGTATTTGCGGTAGTATGCAACATAGCAATCGTTCGCAACATCCCAGAATACGATGTTTTGCGAATCGAAATCGCCATTGGTAACCAGCGGCTTGTCGCTCACCTTCCTCCAGCGTATGCCATCCGACGAAGCGAACCCGTACATACCACGTCCGCCGGCTACGGCCTTGTACTTTTCGTCTGGCTTGCAGGCGGGGTTGCGGTCGTAAAATGGAGAAAAGTTGTGCGCCGCATCAGCCCCGTCATCCTTCATTATTATGTTGTTTTCCTTCGAACCGTCATATTCGTGGAGGCCAAGAGTCGGTTTGCGCCAGACGATGCCGTCGTCGCTTTCGGCGTAGCATACTACTTGATGGTCCCTGTATCCTGACAGTTTCCATGCGCTGCCGCGATAGTACATCTTGTAGTTCGTGTCGTCGCGCAAAACCGTATGGTAGCAGCAGACGTTCCCTTCCCAAGGCGCGTCGTGCACAAGCGCTATCTCGCGCAGTTGCGGATGATGCAGCTTTAGCGCCGCACCGCCGCCGAGAGACGCGATGCGGTCCATGTCCCACATCACCTCGCGCACGCTTCCAAGATCCTTGACCTGCGCGGACACCGACAATGCGGCTGCCATTGCGACAGCCGCCGATGCCATGACGTGGAACACCGGCGCAACGGAAATGACGACAATGGTTCTTTTCATGTGCGACAATTGTTACAGACGCCGCCACTTCGTTGCCATTATCGATGCGGCAGGCTTCTCGTGAGCATAGAAGACGGTCAGAAGCGTTCCGTCGACGCATTCCACAGTGGTGGCATAGCCCATGTCTATGTTGTCCGAGACATAGACCGCAATCTCCGTGGCGGACTCAAACGAGCCTGGCGTTGCGTCATGGTCGCCAAGGCGGGCATAGACGCCAGTCTTCCACCCTGCTTCCTTCTGTTTCGCATCGCGCACGCGCCGCCCATAGGTGAGAAGAACGCGTCCGTCCTTCAACCGCATGAGCGAAGGAGGATTGTCCCAAGAAGGCAGAGCTGTCGCCTTCAATGGCGTCCACGACCTGCCGCCATCGCGCGATTCCGTGTAGACAAGGTTCCGCGCAGTGCGCGCATAGCAGCGAAGCACTCCATCCGCACCCTCGATGAGATGCGGCTCGCAAGCGCCAGTTTGCGCCGGGATCCGCGACAGCTCACGCCAGCTACGCCCATTGTCCACGGACTCGGCGACAACCAACGAGGGTTTGGCGCCGGCGAAAGCCTTTTCCTCCTGATCGGCCTTTAGATGCCCCCGTACCTGCGAATCCTGGTTGCCTACTACAATCAGTCGCCCGTCCGCGAGCTGTATGCCGCCGTGCGGCGCACTCGTCGGCAACCGTACTGGTGCCTCCCACGTCCTGCCGCCATCGGTCGAGCGGCGCGAGAAGGAGCCAAGGTCGCGATACACCGTGCCGCGGTCGAGCTTCTCAAAGTGTCGGATATAGTCTGGGCAGTTTTTTTTGTAGTAGTCGTGCTCGTAGTAGTGCACGGAGGTGAACCAGAAGAGCGCCAGATCGCCGTTTGCGAGGCGCAGCAGGCCGGCATCCCGGTCGTCAAGGACGCCATTGCACAGAGTGACCGACGCCGACCATGTCTCTCCGCCGTCCTTCGAGCGCACCATGCGCACCTTTCCCCAGGGGCAGACATGGCTGCTGCGGTCGCCCGAGAACACTACGGCTATCTCGCCGCCGCCGACAGCGCATACGCTGGGCCAGCCGCAGTAGCGGTCGGCGACGCCGGAAATCGACTTCGTCCAGATGATGTGGTCCGCATTGATCTCGCCTGCC